>CAYSGK010000065.1:0-10144 GCA_964430395.1 uncultured Methylophaga sp. | reverse complement strand
CCATAATTTTCTTAGTTTCCCACACCATTTTCATTTCTTCTTTGGTGTAACCATTATCTTCAAAGACATCAATATGTGGTAACACATTAAATGATATTTGTTTTGGGTATACATTACTTTCAACGGATCGACCATTTAATAAGGCGGCAGTTTGTTTTGCCAGCTCATCCATAGCGGGTTTGCCTGTTCCCGATACAGCTTGATAGGTACAGACATTCACCCGTGAAATACCCACTGCATCATAAATTGGTTTCATCGCAACTAGCATTTGAATTGTTGAACAATTCGGGTTAGCAATAATGCCGTGCGTTTTGTATTGAGCAATAGCGTCAGGATTGACCTCAGGAACGACTAATGGGATTTCATCGTCATAACGAAATTCTGATGTATTATCAATAACCACACAGCCAGCTTTAGCAGCCTTAGGTGCATAGACCTTAGAAACACTCGCACCAGGAGAAAACAAACCCACTTGCACCTTAGAAAAATCAAATGTAGCTAAATCTTCAACAATTAATGATTTATTACCAAAGCTTACTACGCTACCGGCAGAACGCTCGCTCGCTAAAGCATAAATTTTGCCTAGCGGGAACTTCCGTTGATGCAAAATTTCCAACATTGTTTCACCTACAGCACCTGTTGCACCGACAACAGCAACATTAACTTTTTTACTCACATTTCACCTTACAATAATATTTTAAGTTATAGGATCAATTAAACTTATTTCTTTAAACAATAGATTTAAAGCGCTGCGATAACTGCAGCCCCCATTTCCGAAGTACCTACCTGTGTCATTCCATCAGAATAAATATCAGCCGTACGCAAACCTTGATCCAGTACATTACTGACTGCATTTTCGACACGGTCTGCTAACGCTGGCTCATCAAGTGTATAACGCAGCATCATCGCAACAGATAGAATAGTCGCTAACGGGTTGGCAATATTTTGACCCGCAATATCGGGAGCCGAACCATGAATAGGTTCATAGATCCCTTTGCCGTTTTCATCTAATGATGCTGAAGGTAACATGCCGATTGAACCTGTTAACATTGATGCACAATCAGATAAAATATCACCAAACATATTGGTGGTAACCATTACATCAAATTGCTTTGGCGCGCGCACTAATTGCATGGCGGCATTATCAACATACATATGGCTTAATTCGACATCGCTATAAGTCTCAGAAATCGTTTCCATTGTTTCACGCCATAACTCAGTGCTTTCTAATACATTTGCCTTATCAACAGAGCATAAACGACCCTGTCTTTTTTGGGCAATATCAAAAGCTACTTTGCCAATTCGGCTTATTTCACTTTCTTTATAAACTAATGTATTAAAACCTTCTTTTTCACCATTTTCTAAAATGCGAACACCTCGAGGCTGACCAAAATAAATGCCGCCTGTTAGCTCTCTTACAATCATTAAATTTAAACCTGAAACGACTTCTGATTTGAGTGATGAAGCATCGGCTAGCTGTGGATACAAAATAGCAGGACGCAAATTAGCAAATAAATTTAGCTGGCTACGAATACCAAGAAGACCTTTCTCGGGGCGAACACTGATGTCTAGTGATTCCCACTTATAGCCACCCACAGCACCCAATAAAATGGCATCTGCCGTCAGTGACATAGCTACTGTTTCATCAGGTAAAGGTGTGCCAACTTCATCATAAGCCGCACCGCCAATCAATCCATATTCTAATTCGATGTCTAGGCCTTCATCTGCTAAGGCTTTTAAGAGCTTCACTGCTTCTTCAACAATCTCGGGGCCAATTCCATCACCAGGTAATATTACTATTTTCTTTGTCATTCTTTATAATTTCACTACATTAAATAGGCAGCTATAAAACGCTGCATAGAAGGGAGGTTTCTTATTCAGACAAACAACCAAGGTGCTTGCTGCTTTCGTATTTTTTCATATTGTGCAATTTCATCAATGTGCTGTAACGTTAGGCCAATATCATCTAATCCATTCAACAAGCAATGCTTTTTAAAGGGATCAATAGCAAAGTGTAACGTCTCGCCTGTCGGCAAGGTGATAGTTTGACTATCCAAATCTACTGATAACTCAAAGCCCTGAGTTTCCTCAACAGCATCAAATAAATCATTTACAACTTCTTCATCAAGTTTAATCGCTAAAATACCATTTTTACTAGCATTACTAAAGAAAATATCCGCAAAGCTTGGGGCAATAATAACTCTGATCCCAAAATCATCCAGTGCCCATACCGCATGTTCACGGCTAGAACCACAGCCAAAATTTTCACGAGCCAATAAAATAGTGGCGCCTTGATAGCGTGCTTGATTCAATACAAATTTGTTATTGACTGGTCTGTTTTCGCAGCTTTTTCCGGGCTCGCCAAGATCAAGATAACGCCATTCATCAAATAGATTAGGGCCAAAGCCACTACGCTGGATTGATTTTAAGAATTGTTTTGGAATTATCGCATCAGTATCAATATTGGCACGATCTAAAGGCACAACTAAGCCTTGTTCTACAGAAAATTCTTGCATATGAATTAAGGAGTCTTATCTACTAATTTCGTTTTAAATTAAATGTTAAGTAAAACGTAACGGGGACAGCCTGACTAATACTTGGCAATTTTGCCAGTGCCATTAACTTATTAATGCCGGAAACCAAAGAAAAGTCTGCTGCATTAACCACTACTGGTTTTACACTCACTACCGAGAGCTTCGCTCCCACTAAACGTGTAATTATAACATCTATTGATAAAGCTTTGCTTACACCATGTAAGTCTAATATTGCATCTACAGTTAACTCTTCACTTGCACCTTCAGCAATGGCATCAATAATTTCGCTATCGATGGCCGCTGAGAGTGTTGCTGATGCATATTTATCTGTTTCAAACAAATGCTCTTTCATTCTCCCGTCGCGCACAACATTATGTGTATCAACACTTGCTAAATCAATATTCACTGTTAAATTGCCCTGATCATCATATTGTCCTTGCAATATTTTAAATTGATGAATTTCTGCAATACTGCCTTTTTTAATTGAAATAAAATTTAACTGTGATTTGTGTGAATCAAGTATCCAACCATCCGCAAACGAAGGAGCAGAAATAAATGTAACAGCAATAGCCAGCAATGTTAAATAATTTTTAAGCATAATTTATATCCTTTAATTTTTGGTTACTTCACCTTCTACAGCATCATACTCCTTATTGAGCAATTCTATCGATTTAGTTACATCATCAAGGATAGATGCCTTAAGTATGATAATTTCTACTCGTCTATTTCGAGCCCTATCCGCAGCATTATCATTAGGCATAAGCGGCTTGGTATCAGCATACCCTTCTATTGTAAACCGATCCTCCGGCATTTCTCCAGTTTTTAACAACTCATGTACTACTGAGGCAGCCCGTGAGGTTGATAACTCCCAATTCGATCTATAGCGTGGTGTGTTAATCGGTATATTATCTGTATGCCCTGCGATGGCAATTTGTCCATCTGTTTTAATTAGAACTTGACGAATTTTATCTAGTATCGGAACAAAGTCTTTATTCAATTTCGCATCACCAGAAGGAAATGAGCCTTTTTCACGGATCCGAATCACAATTCGATTTGATTCTGTTTCCACATCAATTAAACCTTGTGCTATCTCTCCCTCTAATGCCTGTTTGAACTTTTCAGCTTGTTCAGCCGTTTCCTTAGCTTGCTGCTTAGCAACATCCTCAGCATCCATTTTTATTTTTAGCGCATCTCGTGTTTCATCAATCGTATCTTGACGAACTTCTTTCAATGGTGTGGGTCTGGGTTCTCCTGGACTAAATTCCTGGGCGATAATACTGGTACCTTTGGGAATTTCATTGGCTGCAACTTCACGCTGAACACCAAAGGCATCATCTAATGATTTGACGACCATTTTGTATTTCAAAGCATCCATTTCTGCAAAAGACAGGAGCAATACAAAAAAGCACATTAAGAGTGACATTAAATCCGCAAATGTCCCCATATAGGCGGGCAATCCCTCGGGTGGACAATCACAATCGTGTTGTTCTGCTTCGTCACTCATATGATATTCCAGTTATTCATTATTCACCTTCTGGATCAGCACCTTCACGCTGTGATGCCGGTAAGAAGTTTCTTAACAACTCTTCCAATACTTTTGGGTTTTGGCCTTCTTGAATACCTAAAACACTTTGAATAATAATATTTTTATTCATTTGTTCTTCTGCACTACGCAGTTTTAATTTATCTGATACCGGTAGAGCAAACATATTAGCCAGCATGGCACCATAGAGTGTAGTAAGTAATGCCACAGCCATAGCAGGACCGATCGATTTAGGATCAGACATATTAGAGAGCATTTGAACCAAACCAACCAGTGTGCCAATCATGCCCATTGCTGGACCAGCATCACCCGCCTGTTTAAAGAGATCTTGGCCAATTTTATGACGACTAACCGTTTCATTCATTTCAGTTGACAGTGCTTTTTTTACTATTGCAGGCTCATGACCATCTACCAACATACGAATACCTGTAGCTAATACAGGATTATTGATTTCTTGACCTTCGAGTGCAAGCAAACCTTCTTTTCTGGCAATACCTGCTAATTCAACAACTACTTCGATTAATTCTTCAGCTGATTCTGCTTTATGAAGAAATGCTTTTAGAGCCATTTTAATCGAACCTATCATTTGCCCTAGGGTAAAACGCATCATAACCACGGCTAATGTGCCACCCAAAACAATAACCAATGAAGGTATATTAATAAATACCAGCGCACCAGAGCCCGTTGCAATCGTACCAATTACAAGTAGCCAAGCAAGTATCACCCCTATTAACGTAGCTAAATCCACTAACTTATCTCCTTAAGATATAGCGCAAGTCTATTATCAAAATCATATAAAATATAATTCTACCCAAAAATAATCAAAAAATCTGTACAGTGTTCTCATTAGTTGATTTTTTGTTGTTTTTTATTTCTATACCCCATCCAAGCAGGTAACATCAGCAATACACTTATAATAATAAATAGTATTATTGGCCATAGTATCGGCCGATTCCACATTTGCTGTAATTTAGATCGTTGCACCTTATCAATTCGACGATACTTCATTGTATTATTCGCCATTAAGTTGGGTTTTACATTTTTATTCCAGCCATGATAAAGCGAAAACTGCTTAGGATGATAACCCCAGATCCAAGGAGTGTCTTCACGGATAATTCTTAGCATTTTATCTATAATTTGTTGACGTTGTGCCGTATTTACCATCACCTTCATCTGTTCAAATAAATGATCATACTGATCATTTTGATAATTACTGGTGTTTTGGCCTCCTGAAATCAACTTACTATTAGGACCATAAAGTAAAAACAAGAAATTTTCAGGATCAGGGTAATCTGCATTCCAGCCCCATTGATACATCTGAGCTTGCCCTGTCTGCATTTTATCTTGAAAACGATTGTAATCTGTTTCTCTAATCACTAGCTGGATTGATAGTTTCTGAAATTGTTTTCTCATCCAATCAAAGCGAGCTTTTGAATCAGAGCCACTGCCCGTAACGTCAAAATATAAAATAAGTGGCTCTCCCGTTTCCCTTACTCGTCCTTCTGGGTATCCTGCCTCTGCTAATAACTGACGCGCATATTCTATCGGTTTTCGCTTCGCTCTTCCCTGTTGCCAGTTATAAACAAATGAGTTGTAGCCTTGTTCGCCTTCTTTGTAGCCAAAAATACCCGGTGGAATCGGACCTTGAGCAACAATACCTCGCCCATTAGTAAATATTGAAATGTATTCTTCTTGGTCAACAGCAATAGAAATAGCTTGCCGTAATTTTTTAGCTTGTTCACTATAGCCACCAACAATAGGATCGTGCATATTAAAACCAGTATAGAAAATAGAGGTTTCTACCGTTGTTTTTAAACTGATCCCTTGTTGTTCCATCTGATCACTTAATGCAAAATCACCAGCACTACTCATTTGAATAGCTTGATCAAAGCTATCAGAGCTAATACCACTGGTATCATAGTAACCTTGTAAAAATTTATTCCAATAGGGGATTGTTTCTTTCTCCAAAGTAAACACAATTCTATCAATTATCGGTAATGGCACGCCTGCATCATCCAACAGTCCTTGTTCTTTATCGCCTAGATCACCTTCTAACGGATAGTGATCCTGATGATAATTAGGGTTTTTAGTCAACACCATTCGACGATTGGGATCATTTTCTGTCAAATAATAGGGCCCTGTACCAACGGGATACCAATCTAGGGAAATATTCTTATCTATTAAACCTTGCTGATCATAAAAAATATCTGCCTCCCATGGCATCGGTGCAAAAAAGGGCATGGCTAACCAATATTTTAACTGAGGGTATTTCCCCACTACTTTAATTTGATAACGGTAACGATCGATTACTTTTGCACCCTCAAACGATGTTGTTCGCAAATCAATTTTTTTATTCTGTTGCTGATAGCGTCGCAATAGATTTACATACTCTGCTAAGCCAACAATATATTTACCCATTAAACCAACAATCGGCGAATGCACTTGCGGATGAGCTAAACGTTTAATTTGATACACATAATCTTCAGCAATTAATTCTCTAGTCGCATTTTCCTTAAAATCAAATAAAGTGGATATGTCGTTTAATTGCTTTTTATCAAGATGATGATATAAATATCTCTGGTCATCTGTTTGAACAAAAGCAGGATGTGGTTGATAATAAATATTAGGCTTAATCGTAATTTCATAAATACTATAGGCTACATTTTCTACAGGTTCAGTCTCGCTCACTTCACGATCTTTGTCATTGAAATAGTGGACTTTGGGTAAACTTTCTGCCGTTAAAGGAATAAGTTGATAAGGTCGTTTAAGATAATGATATTGTAATGGTGGCTCATAAATCTGCCCTGTGAAGCTTATCTCATTACTAGCATAGGATCGTGCTGGATCAAGATGTTTTGGCCGTAATGAAAACGATGTGTACAAAATGGACTCATCCGTTACTACTTCAGAATAGGGAGAATTAATAGCAGAAATATCGCAGCCGGATAGAGTCAATAAAGTTGTAATGTATAGATAGCGCAAAAAGTACATAAATTCACTAGAGTATTGTCAATAGTTACTAACAAACAGTAATATTTCTTCTTTCAGAAATCAACAAATTAAGGTAGATTGTTAGTTTTTGATTTCATATTTTGGAGATAATACATGGGATTTTTACAAGGCAAACGCGTGTTAATTGTTGGCGTTGCCAGTCCGCGTTCTATTGCATCTGGTATAGCGCTTGCTATGGCACGGGAAGGCGCTGAACTCGCATTCACCTATCAAACTGACAAACTAAAATCACGTGTTGAGAAAATTGCTACGCAATGCGGCGCAGATCCAAGCCTACTATTTCCATGTGATGTTACTAGCGACGAGCAGATTGACGCCGTTTTTGACCAGCTTGGCAAATATTGGGATGGACTCGATACCATTATTCATGCCGTTGCTTTTGCACCGCGTGAACAGTTACAAGGTAGCTTTGTCGATAGTGTGACACGTGAAGGTTTTGCTATCGCCCATGATATCAGTGCATATAGTTTTGCAGCATTAGCCAAGGCCGGTAAAGCTATGATGGCTGGACGAAATGGTTCATTATTAACATTAAGTTACCTAGGCGCAGAACGTGCCATTGAAAACTACAATGTTATGGGCATAGCCAAAGCCAGTTTAGAAGCGAGTGTTCGTTACATGGCGCTATCTCTTGGTCCAGATGGCACGCGTGTCAATGCCGTTTCTGCAGGACCAATAAAAACACTAGCATCAGCAGGTATTGCAGATTTTAGTAAGAAACTTGCTCAAGGCGCCGCAGCATCACCGTTACGCCGTAATGTAACCATCGAAGAAGTGGGTAATGTCTCAGCATTTCTATGCTCTGACCTAGCATCAGGGATTACCGGTGAAATAACCTATGTAGATAGTGGTTTTAATATAGTAGGAATTACGGGGTAATTCTATTAAAACTATAAAAAGAAAGAGGCCGTTTCGGCCTCTTTCTTTATTCTATTTCTTTGTTATCTTATAAAAATTGTTCGTAGATTTCTATATCAGCTGACTCTTTCAGGCTAGCAATAAAAGCCCGTAATTCGCTATCACTATATGTTGCAGTTAAATAGGCTTTTAGCTGATCTTTTCCTTTTTGTGGATATTCATCAGGAATTGCATCACCCTCTAATACAGCTGAAACCTGAACAACAATATAATTACCATTATCAGCTGTAAACCCAGAGTATTGATCGGTTTTATCCGATCTAGGGCTCGAAAAGGCTTGTTTTACTATTTGTCTATTCACTGTAGTGCTAGTACGGTTAACCAATTGCCCAGATTGCCAGCTACCTTCTTTAAATAAGCTTGATGGTTGCTCACCGGCTTTAAGCTTTTCAATTATTGCTTCACCCTCTTTTTGTGATTGCTCACGCGCTAATTGATAACGAAGTTGTTCACGAATACTTGGAGCAACAGACTCAAAAGGTAGTTGTGATGATTGAGTATATTTATTTTTATGAAGCACAAGCATATGCGTTTTACTTAACTCAATAACGGCACTATTTAAGTCATTGACTAAAACATCATCATTGAATGCAGCCTTAAGTACTTTCTTTTCTGATGCAATTCCACTACCACCGCCACGTGTAAAGCTAGGGCTTGTTTTTATTTCTAGACCAAGCTCTTCAGAGGCAATTTGTAAATCATCAGGATTTTCATAACTAAGATCTGCTAATAGTTGTGCTTTTTCATAAAATAATTCTTCTGCCTGTTGCTGTCTATACATTTTTTCAATATCTTGCCTAGCGTCATCATAAGACTTTCCTTCACCAGCTTGAACTTTGGTAACTTTTAGCAAATGATAACCAAATTCTGTTTTTATTGGCGCGCTAATCTCGCCTTCTTTCATTTTATCAAAAACGGCTGATTCAAATGCAGGCTCAATAGTTTTACGCTGAAATAAGCCCAAATCACCACCATTCTCAGATGAACCAGGATCTTGTGAAAACTCCGCCGCCAATGAACTAAATTCTTCCCCTTTATCTAAACGCGCCTTAATAATAGCAAGCGTTTCTAAAGCTTGTTTTTCATCCTGATCGATCAGAATATGACTAATTTGACGCTGCTCTGGGCTAATAAACTGACTTTTATTATCGCTATAAAACTGTTGTAGTTTTGCTTCGTCAACTTCAATATCTTTGCTGAGATCCTCAACGGACAGCTCAATATAATCAACTACCATCTGCTCAGGAGCTAAATAACTACCTGCATGTTTCTCATAATAATCTCGTACAGCGATATCATTTATCTCTATTGACTTTGCTTGATCCTTTATGTAAATCACACCATAAGCAACTTCGCGAACCTGATTCTCTAAACGCGACATATCATTAAGTAAATAATCTCCCAGAATACTAGATTGCTGTACATTACTACTAATTTCTTGGCTAAGCATATCTGAACGCAATTGCGCTTCAAATCGGCTCGGTGTTAAGCCTGAACGTGCTAATAAGCGATTATAAGTATTGGAATCAAACTGTCCCTCTTTCTGGAAAGCCGGGGTCGTTCTAATATTATTCAATATGCTTTTATTACTTACTCGTTGACCAATATCATGACTAGCCATCCGCAATAATTTTTTATCGACAATACCATTTAAAACAGCTTGCTTAATCTCAAATTTATCAAAGACTTCAGGATCAAATTTTTCACCCAATTTTGCTCTCATTTGATCACGATATTGCTGTAATGCTTGTTGGTATTCTGATTGAAGCACTTCTTCGCCATTAATTTTAGCAATCACAGTACTTGACGGCCCTGTCAAATATGAATTAACACCCCACAGTGCAAATGGGATACTAATTAAGCCTACAATAAACCAAGCTATCCAGCCTTGGGCGTGAACACGAATGAAATTTAACATAAGAAGAAAACCTTCAATAAAAATATGCAAAAAAAAAGGCGCATTTGAATGCGCCTTCTTAATATAACTGGCGGAGCGGACGGGATTCGAACCCGCGACCTCCGGCGTGACAGGCCAGCATTCTAACCAGCTGAACTACCGCTCCTATTTTATCTGGTGGGTGTTGAGGGGATCGAACCCCCGACCCTCGCCTTGTAAGGGCGATGCTCTCCCAGCTGA
>CAYSGK010000064.1:0-10162 GCA_964430395.1 uncultured Methylophaga sp. | reverse complement strand
TATCAACCTTGGTTGAATTTATTAATTGCCAGCCTATTATTGTGAATACCCCTGATCTTTGGTTTGAAGAGGCTGGAGAATTATCAGATGTTGCAATGGCTATTGTCGGTGACTGTGGCGACAATCATCAAACAAAACAGGTGCTGCGAGATCTTGTTAACAATGAAGCGCGCGTTCCTGTTTTTCAACTTGAATTCCCAAAATCGGATATTGCTGATTTCCCAGGTACATTAGGTGCATTACGTTTTCCTGTTAAATATCCTCAATTAAGTAATGCTTTGCAACAGGCTACGATTTATCGTGGACAAAAAGGATCTACAAACCAACAACAGGGCTATGATTTTCGAAAACTGGTGGGAAATAGCCGTTTGATGAAAGCAGTGCAAACCATGATCGATCAAGTGTCTGATTCAGAAGCCAATGTATTGATTTTAGGTGAATCGGGCACAGGTAAAGAAGTTGTTGCTAGAAACTTACATTATCTTTCATCGCGAAGGGAGAAACCTTTTGTACCCATTAATTGCGGTGCTATTCCTGCCGAACTTTTAGAAAGCGAATTATTTGGGCATGAAAAAGGCGCGTTTACCGGTGCTATAACGGCACGTAAAGGGCGTTTTGAAATGGCTGAAAATGGCACACTATTTTTAGATGAAATTGGTGATATGCCATTGCCAATGCAAGTGAAATTATTACGCGTATTGCAAGAACGAAGCTATGAGCGAGTAGGAAGTAGCAAAACCTTAAAAACAAATGTACGTGTTATTGCTGCAACACATCGAAATTTAGAAGATAATATTGCCGATGGGCAATTTAGAGAAGATCTGTTTTATCGGTTGAATGTATTCCCTATTGAAATGCCAGCATTACGTGAGCGCCCCGAAGATATTCCGCTTTTAATAAATGAATTGGTAACGCGAATAGAATATGAAAACCGTGGCACAGTCAGATTAACGGCTTCAGCAATCGGATCATTATGTCGGTATTCATGGCCAGGTAATGTAAGAGAGTTGGCTAATGTAATTGAGCGTTTGGTTATTCTTTTCCCGTATGGTACGGTAGATTTTGATGATCTCCCTGAAAAATTTCAACTAGAAGGCGATGATCTTCCCGAAGCCGTTATCAGCATGATAGAACAGATACCTAAACCAAAAGAGAGCTTAACCACAGCACCTGAAAAAGCCCAACAAACAACAGCAGAATCACTTCCTACGCAATCAAGCAATGATCTTGAAACTTTGCCTGAAGAGGGCTTAGATCTAAAAGAACACTTAGCTAATCTTGAGTATTTATTAATCAAGCAAGCAATAGATGATGCCGATGGTGTGGTCGCCCATGCGGCAGAAAAATTAAAAATGCGCCGAACTACCCTTGTTGAAAAAATGCGTAAATATGGTATTCAAAGAGACAGTGATTAGTGACAACGTCAGCCGTTTGACACTTTAAAGATATTACGTTTAAGTAACTGATATTAAAGTTATAAAAAGCATAGGCATGAATTTTGCTCAATAACGATTAAAGCGTTATATTGGAGCAAAATAATGAATGTAAAACCACTAGGCGATGCGTCTAAACTAAAAGGAAATGCGATTCATGCCTTTTCAGATTTAGGCGAAGATATTTCTGAACGTGACTGGTCGGTCAATAGCAGCCACAATGTATTGACCACTGAGTTGATGCTAAATCGTCACAAACAAAATCAACAATATGAAAAAGCAGATCGTTTAGCGGGTAGATTAACGCGGTTATTAGAGGTATTACCAGGCGGTGTTGTTGTGCTTGATGGCGAAGGTGTTATTCAGCAAAACAATAGTGTCGCAATAGATTTATTAGGTGAACCACTTGAAGGCCAGCGCTGGTCACAAGTGATTCATCGTGCATTTGCACCACAAGCAGATGATGGCCATGATGTGTCTTTAAAAGATGGGCGATTAGTTCATATTTCAACTAATCCTCTTGATGGTGAACCAGGTCAAATTGTCTTGTTACAAGATGTTACTGAAACGCATAACCTTCAACAAAAAGTCTCACATTTACAACGTTTATCTGCAATGGGTGAAATGGCAGCACGACTCGCCCATCAAATCCGCACGCCTCTTTCTTCAGCATTATTATTTTTAGCACCGTTATTAAAAGAAGACATCGATACAGAGCTAAGACAACGTTTTGCTCAACGTTTACATGACAGTATTAGCCATATGGAACAACTCGTTAAAGATATGCTCGCTTTTTCTCGTGGCGATATGACGGCAGCATCGCCAGTAGAGGTTAATGCTTTATTGGCGAATGTTAACAAACAATTTAACGCTCACCCTGAAAGCAATAATTTTCAATTTGAAATACAAAATACATTAGAAAAAAATGCTTATGTTTATGGCTGCAAAGAAGCTATAACGAGTGCGATAAATAATCTTGTAAACAATGCAAGACAAGCCTGTGATAGTAATGGAGAAATTACTATTTTCGCTGAGCAGGTACAGGATGAAGATGAGGCATCATATATTGAATTTAGTGTTGAAGATAATGGCATGGGCATAATGGAGAAAGAGCAAGATAAAATTCTCACCCCCTTCTTTACTACACGATCTTCGGGAACAGGGCTTGGTCTAGCTGTCGTGCAATCAATCGTAAAAGCGCATAAAGGCGAACTATGGTTTGAAAGTGACGAAGGTGAAGGAAGCACCTTTTGTATCCGACTTCCAATGTATCAAGAAACGAACAAGTAGCACAAAAATAAGGAAAAGAAATGGATAAATCAACAATTTTAGTGGTAGAAGATGACAGTAATCTTCGTGGAGCGCTTTGCGATACGTTGGAGTTAGCCGGTTATACGGTTTCATCGACAGATCAAGGTCAGGGAGCGTTAGATAAATTGGCAAATGAACAATTTGGCTTATTGTTGAGCGATCTGCAAATGCGACCAATGAATGGCCATACTTTATTGAAAAAAGTAAAGGCAATGACGCCTGAACTTCCCGTTTTATTAATGACGGCGTATGGCACTGTGCAAGGTGCTGTTGAGGCTATGCATGAGGGGGCAAGTGATTATTTAATAAAACCGTTTGAAGCAGATGATTTGTTGGAGCGCGTTCAGCGTTATGTTCGAACAACAACAGATCAAAGTGGCATGGTTGCAGTTGCTAAGAGTTCACGTGATTTACTTACATTATCGCGCCGTGTAGCTGATGCTGATGCAACGGTATTAATCAGTGGTGAAAGTGGCACAGGTAAAGAGGTGCTAGCTAGATTTTTACACCAAAACTCTATTCGTAATGAAGGCCCTTTTGTAGCCATTAACTGTGCTGCAATTCCTGAAAACATGTTGGAAGCGACATTGTTTGGTTATGAAAAAGGGGCTTTTACAGGTGCTAGTCAGGCCTATGCCGGCAAATTTGAACAAGCGCATCAAGGCACATTATTATTAGATGAAATTTCAGAAATTGATTTAGGTTTACAAGCAAAACTATTACGAGTGTTACAAGAAAGAGAAGTAGAACGAATTGGTGGACGTAAGTTGATTTCACTGGATGTTCGCGTATTAGCAACAACCAATAGAACGCTACGAGAAGAAGTTATTGCGGGACGTTTCCGTGAAGATCTATTTTACCGTTTAAACGTGTTTCCTTTGCACTTGCAACCACTGCGTGAGCGTAAGGAAGATATTTTACCTTTGGCAGAACAGATCCTTGATAAACATTGCTTGTCCGCAGGCAGGACAGCACCAGAAATTAATGGACAAGGCCAGCAAGCATTATTGGCACATCAGTGGCATGGTAATGTGCGAGAGTTAGATAATGTTTTACAACGTGCGCTTATTCTTCAATCAGGCTCAAAAATCACAGAAAAAGATTTGGTTTTTGAAGCGATGACCAGTATTTCTTCTAGCCAAAATAATGACGAACAGTGTGTTGATAATAATTTAAGTGATGATTTACGCAGTCATGAACAGCGTCATATTCTAGATGCCTTAGCCAAGAATAACTGTAGTAGAAGAGCAACAGCCGCGGAGTTAGGCATTAGTGAGCGCACACTACGGTATAAGCTATCTCGTTTTAGAGAAGAAGGAATTGAAATTCCAGAGAAGATTGGCAAGAAGACTGCATAAGCTAAATAACCAAAACTTAATCGGAGAGTAATGATGATTAATGCAATTGATCCAAATCAGTTATTAACGCAAATGAGAGCTGCTCAGGCGCAGGCGACTCAGCAAAGCAATCCATTAGCTGAAACTCAAAAGTTGGGTAGTACAAACGGTGTAGATTTCACAAATGTGATGAAATCCGCAGTGAATCAAGTCAATGAAACTCAACAGGCTGCAGGCAAATTAAAAACTGCATTTGAAATGGGTGATCCTAATGTCAGTTTGGCAGATGCCATGATTGCGTCACAAAAAGCATCAGTTGCCTTCCAAGCAACACTGCAAGTTAGAAACAAATTAGTGCAGGCATACGAAGAAGTCATGAGAATGTCGGTTTAATAATTATTTGCTCAAATATTTTAAAGAAGACTAAACAATGGAAAATCTACCCGTAGCAACTAACCCTTCATCAGCAATGCCCATGCCGACCACACCGATTGGTGCGATGTCGGCAAATGCTTCAAGGCAACCAGTAATGAAACAAATTGGCTTTCTATTGGCGGTTGCAGCAAGCATTGCTTTGGGGGGATATGTGTTTATGTGGTCACAAACACCCAACTATCAGGTGTTATTTTCGGGGATGCAACCAAAAGAATCTACGGAAATTATTTCAATTTTACAACAATCAAATGTTGCTTATAAGTTAGATCCCACAACGGGTGCGGTATTAGTTCCGTCGTCAGAATTACAATCGTTGCGATTAAAAATGGCAGCAGAAGGTTTACCAAGAAGTGCATCACAAGGTATGGAAATGCTCAATAAAGAACAAGGCTTTGGCACAAGTCAGTTTGTTGAGCGGGCACGTTATCAACGAGCTTTGGAAGAAGAATTGTCACGCTCTATTTCACAATTACAAAATATACATAGCGCACGAGTACATTTGGCAATACCAAAACAGTCTGTTTTTGTTAGGGAGCGCAAAGCTCCTACCGCGTCAGTTGTTCTTAATCTTTATGCAGGACGAACTTTAGAGAGAAGCCAAGTTGATGCTATTACCAATATGGTGGCATCAAGTATATCAAATATGACAAGCAAACATGTCACGATTGTGGATCAAAAAGGTCGGTTATGGACAAAAACTGATCGTAGCCAAGGTATTGAGATGAGTGATAATCAATTGCAATATACTCAGAAATTAGAACAAATATATATTCGTCGAATAGAAGATATTCTATCACCTATTGTCGGGATGGAGGGTGTGCGAGCTCAAGTTGTAGCAGATGTGGACTTTACTGTTACCGAACAAACACAAGAACAATATAATCCTGATCTAGTAGCTGTTCGTAGCGAGCAGATCCAGGAAGATACACGAGTAGGGGCTGCTGGTGCTTTAGGTGTGCCGGGGGCGCTTAGCAATCAACCACCCGGTGGCGGTGTGGCTCCAGAAGTAGCGAAACAACAAACTGCGGGTGAAGAAGGCGCTGTGGAGCAAACAAAACCAGGAAGCTCAAGCAAAAGCAGCACACGTAATTTTGAATTAGACAGAACGATAAGCCATACACGACTATCACCTGGTGCCATTAGACGATTAAGTGTTGCCGTATTAGTGGATGAGAAAAGGAGTGTTGATGCTGAAGGAAATGTGACGAAAACGGCATTATCAGAAGCTGAAATGACACGAATCAATGCATTAGTGATGGATGCGATTGGCTTTAACAAGGCGCGAGGAGATAGTTTAAACATTGTAAATGCCCCATTCCTTGCACCAGAAGTTGCTGAACCGCTACCTGAAATAGCGATATGGCAACAACCATGGGTATGGGATATTGCGAAACAAGTATTAGGTGCACTGTTGGTATTATTCCTAATATTTAAAGTAATCAAGCCTGCATTTAGAGATTTAAATACAGTGCCTGTGGCGGAAAATAATCAAAGTCAGATGCAAGCTACTCAAGCACAAATGGCTGCGGCGACAGCAAATGATGATATTGCGAAAATAGCAACAGGATCAGAGGAAATGGAAGCACAAATGACAAATGTGCGTAGTTTAGTGCAACAAGACCCAGCGTTAGTTGCGCAGGTCGTTAAAAACTGGACGGCAGCGTAATGGCAGAAGAAGCTAGAAAATTAACCGGTGTAGAAAAATCAGCTGTTTTTCTACGTTCTCTTGGTGAAGAAGAGGCTGCAGAAATACTCAAACATATGGCTCCAAAAGAAGTTCAACAAGTGGGTCAGGCGATGGCAACTTTAACCAATGTTACCCGCGAAGAGGTGCAAGGTGTTATTGATTCATTTGTAGAAACGGTTGAACAAGAAACAGGATTGGGAATAGGATCGCATGATTTTGTAAGAAAAATGCTGGTGGGTGCATTAGGCGAAGATAAAGCAGGTAACTTACTTGATCGAATATTATCAGGTGGTAACACCTCAGGTTTAGAGCAACTTAAATGGATGGATGCTCGAGGCATATATGAAGTAATACGTTTAGAGCATCCGCAGATTATAGGTATCGTTTGTTCTTTTTTAGATCCAGACCAAGCAGCCGCTGTTTTATCGATGTTCCCTGATCGTGATCAGGCTAATGTTTTATTACGAATTGCCACCTTAGATGGTGTGCAACCAGCAGCATTAAGTGAATTAAATGAAATTTTAGAAAAACAATTTAATGGCAATGCGGGGAGCCAAACAGCAACAGTTGGCGGAGTGAAAACGGCTGCGGACATTCTGAACTTTGTTGAAGGTAGCGTTGAAGCGACTATTATGGAACAAATTAAAGAAACGGAACCTGATTTGGGTCAAAATATCGAAGATCTTATGTTCGTATTTGATAACTTAATTGATATTGATGATCGTGGCATACAAACCTTAATGCGTGAAATACAAACAGACCAATTACAGTTAGCCTTAAAAGGTGCGGATGAAGCATTAAGAGAAAAATTCTTATCGAATATGTCACAACGTGCAGCGGAAATGCTACGTGATGATTTAGAAGCAATGCCGCCAGTGCGTGTAAGCGATGTGGAAGCAGCTCAGAAAACAATTCTAACAGCAACACGTGCATTATCTGATAAAGGTGAAATCATGTTGGGAGGCAGCGGTGGAGATGACTTCCTCTAAGGATGAATTGATTACCCAGCAGGCTGATACCGTTTCATCTGAAGAGCTAGAAGCCGTCTACCAACGTTGGCAAGCACCAACGATGATTTCTGTTAATGATGTTGACGATCCTTCTCTTCTCACGCTTGAAGGCATGGAAGCTTTGCAAAAACAAGCTGAATTAGAAGGCTATAAAGTGGGTTTTGAGAAAGGTGAAAAAGCAGGGTTTGAAGCTGGTCGGCAACAAATTTCGCAACAAGTTTCATATCTGACAGATTTAATTAATGCCGTTGATGAGCCTATTCAAGAGCTGGATCAACAAGTTGAAAATGATTTAATAAGCCTTGTAATGACAATGACAAGACAACTAGTAAGGCGTGAACTAAAAACACAACCCGATCACGTCATTGGTGCAATGCGAGCAGCATTGTCAGTGTTGCCTGTAAATGACCGAAAACTAAAGGTTTTCCTTAACCCACAAGATGTTGAATTAGTTAAAACAGGTTTATCGATTGATCATGATGACAGCCGTTGGCAATGGGTTGAAGATCCGCTTATCACACGCGGTGGAATACGATTAGAAACAGCAGATACAACAATTGATGCAACGGTTGAGGCGCGCTTAAGTAGTGTTATAAATAAACTGTTAGGCGAAGAACGGGGCGATGATAGTGGCGAATAATATCGCAGACCGTAATGAAAATATCCGCCGTAGCTTAAAAGACTATCAGCAGCGTTTGGACGCGGATCCTTCAGAAGTTTTGGCTATAGAAGGTCGATTGACTAGAATGGTCGGGCTTACTTTGGAAGCGGTAGGCTTCCAAGCACCGATAGGAAGTCGGTGTGAAATTCAAGGTTCTGACGGTCAACCTGTCGAAGCTGAAGTGGTTGGTTTTGCGGGCGATACGCTTTATCTAATGCCCATTGGCGATATACGAGGTTTGGTGCCTAGTGCGCGAGTTCGCCCGCTTCGAAGTGACTCAAAAGTACCTGTTGGGGAAGCGTTATTAGGGCGTGTTGTTGATGGTGCATGCAAACCACTGGATGGTAAAGGCTCATTAAAAGTAACAGATAGTGTGTCATTACACGGCGAACAGATTAATCCTCTATCTCGATCACCAGTGCGTGAACATCTTGATGTTGGCGTTCAAGCGATTAATGCTTTATTAAGCGTAGGTCGCGGTCAGAGAATGGGCTTATTTGCCGGCAGTGGTGTAGGTAAAAGTGTTCTATTAGGCATGATGACACGCTTTACAGAAGCGGATGTCATCGTTGTTGGCTTGATTGGTGAGCGTGGACGAGAAGTAAAAGAATTTATTGAAGAAATTTTGGGTACTGAAGGTATGGAACGCGCTGTTGTGGTTGCATCTCCTGCCGATCATTCACCTTTAATGCGCTTACATGGTGCGATGTTAGCCACCAGTATTGCTGAATATTTTCGTGATCAAGGCAAACAAGTGCTATTACTTATGGACTCTTTAACACGCTATGCACAAGCACAGCGTGAAATAGCATTAGCGATCGGCGAACCACCGGCAACTAAAGGGTATCCTCCTTCAGTATTTTCATTATTGCCGAAATTAGTTGAACGTGCAGGCAATGGGCCTGAAGGTGGCGGGGCGATCACGGCAATTTATACCGTGTTAACAGAGGGCGACGATCAACAAGATCCTGTTGCTGATGCGGCTCGAGCCATTTTAGATGGCCATATCGTCTTATCTCGCCGTTTAGCTGAAGCGGGGCAATATCCTGCCATAGACGTTGAAGCTTCAATCAGCCGTGTGATGCCGCAAATTGTGTCAAAAGAGCATTTAGAATATTCACAAATGTTTAAACAAATATTTGCTACCTATAGACAAAACCAAGATCTGATTAATGTTGGCGCCTATGCAATGGGAAGCGATCCTAAAATTGATGAGGCTATAGCGCTTTATCCAAGCCTACAACAGTTGGTAAAACAAGGAATGAATGAAGCGGTTAATTGGCAACAAAGTGAAACTAATTTGCAACAAACGATGCAGCAACCTCTTTCTCAAATAGCAACGACCAATATGCAAGCACCAGTAACAATTAATCAGATGCAGTAAAGGTGTTGAGAAATACGATTACTTCAAAGATATTAAGCAATAAAATTGATAAAGTGAATTTATGAAACGATCAAAGCGATTAGCTCCAGTTGTCAATATTGCCACCAAAGCTACAGATGCAGCTTTAATTAAAATGGGCGAAGCTAACGGGGCCTGGCTTAAAGAAAAACAACAACTTGAAGAGTTGCATCACTATAAAGATGAATACCTTTCTAGATTTAGACAAGGTAATACTGCCGTGATGAGCGCCCAAAAAGTATTAGAGTTAAGAGGTTTTCTTGCCCAGCTTGATCAAACAATTCAAGTGCAAGAGCAACAAGTACACATTCACTATCAGCAATTAGAACAACAGCGTGGCCAATGGCAGAAAACACGAAGCAAAGAACAAGTAATGCAATCACTTGTTGAGCGTTATCACGATGAAGAAACACAAGTAGAGTTAAAGCAAGAGCAACACCTTAGTGATGAGCATAACGCTATTCAATGGCGTCATAAATTTAAATAAGCTGAACTCTGGATCAACAGTTCAGTCAAAAATCGCCTTCTGATTAGCTGTAAATTACACCGTTCCCCCCTAATACCTTTCTCGGTAAAACCTTCAAAAATAACTGGCATGGTCTCTGCATTATTGTTACTACAATAGTAATAATTAGTTGCTTGTTAATACATGCAAGCATGTGGAGACGTAGATATGATGGGGGTTAAAAGATTAATCAATAACCATTCTTATCAAGAAAATACTATAAATAAACAGCTAGGCGGCAATCAGAAAGCGGCAAGAATAGCCGGAGCATCTTTTGCATCTAAACACAGTGCTAAAGAGAATAGATGGGCCGATGCCTTACAGGCATACCCATGTTACTTCAATCTGCATGATTCAGAGTGCTTGAGCCATTCCAATTCT
>CAYSGK010000063.1:0-10300 GCA_964430395.1 uncultured Methylophaga sp. | reverse complement strand
AAAAAATGCATCGTTACAAGGATGTAACATAGTAGAGCAATGCAGGAGCAATTGCTGGAGGAGCATATTTTTTGTGCCTTCACATTGCGCCTTGCTAGAAGACGCACCCGAAGGGGCTTAGCCAAGTTTACAGCCTCTGCGTTATAATTTTACGCAATAGCTCACTATTACTGTAAAATTATGCCTTGATGCTGAAAACTTGGCGTTGCCAGAATTCAAGTTAGTTATTAAGCGTCTCCGTAAGTTATATGAATAGGGTTTTAGCATGTTGCAATTGATAGGTCGATCGGCATTTTCGGTATTTCGACTAGAGAAACTATTAACATCAATACAAAGTGATGTTAAAAATGTACTTTCAGTGCGTAGTGAATATCGCTATTTCATTGAAATTGAAGATGAAAGTTCACTTGAAGCAGCAAAAAGAAAGATATTAGAAACCTTATTAGAAGCAACATCAAAAAGCAGTAAAGTGGCAGCTGATGAAAGCTTTTTTTTGGTTACTCCGCGTCCCGGAACCATTTCACCATGGTCAAGTAAAGCAACAGATATTGCGCATAATAGTGGCTTGGCAAATATTTTGCGTGTAGAGAGAGGTATTGCTTTTTTTGTGCAAACGACGGCGCCACTAACAAAAATTGAGCGTCAATTAGTTGTAAAAGACCTTCACGATCGAATGACTGAAACCGTTTTTGACTCTGTAGATGAGGTCGAACGATTATTTCTTCACAATTCATCGCGCCCTTTAGCCACTGTAGATATTTTGAATGGTGGACGTGAAGCATTAGTTTCTGCGAATGAGATGATGGGCTTGGCTTTGGCTGAAGACGAGATTGATTATTTGCTTGATAATTTTACTTTGTTGGGGCGTAATCCTAATGATATTGAATTGATGATGTTTGCCCAAGCGAATTCAGAGCATTGTCGACATAAAATATTTAGTGCTGATTGGATCATTGATGGTAAAGAGCAATCACATACCTTATTTAATATGATCCGTAATACTCATGCCTTGCATCCAGAGGGCGTGATAACGGCATACAGTGATAATTCATCTGTTATTAAAGGAGCCAACACACACCGTTTCCACGTTGATATGGCTAGCAACCGATATAGCTACCAAGGTGAAGTTCAGCATATATTGATGAAGGTGGAAACACATAATCATCCTACAGCTATTTCGCCGTTCCCTGGTGCTGCGACAGGTGCCGGCGGTGAGATTCGTGATGAAGGTGCGACAGGACGAGGTTCAAAGCCTAAAGCCGGATTGACCGGTTTTTCAGTGTCTAACCTAAATATTGCAGGCTTTAAACGGCCGTGGGAAACCACTTACGGCAAACCAGATCGCATGGCTTCAGCTCAAGATATTATGCTTGAAGGCCCTATTGGTGGCGCAGCGTTTAACAATGAATTTGGCCGACCTAACTTATGTGGTTATTTTCGCACTTATGAAGCATTAGTTCCTAGTGTCAATGGCTTTGAGGTGCGTGGTTATCATAAACCTATTATGGTTGCTGGTGGTATGGGCACTATTCGGCCACAACATGTAAACAAAAATATCTTTGAGCCGGGCGTCCAACTTATCGTACTAGGTGGCCCTGCAATGTTGATTGGCTTAGGCGGTAGTGCTGCTTCATCAGTAGCATCAGGTACCAGTGATGAAGGGCTAGATTTTGCTTCAGTACAACGTGGTAATCCTGAAATGGAGCGTCGATGCCAAGAGGTGATTGATCGCTGTGTCGCATTGGATGATAACAACCCAATTATTGCGATTCATGATGTCGGTGCAGGTGGACTTTCAAATGCATTTCCGGAATTAGTTGATGATAGTGGCCGTGGCGGTCGCTTTGAATTGCGCCTAGTGCCCAACGATGAATCGAGTATGTCTCCAATGGAAATTTGGTGTAATGAATCACAGGAGCGGTATGTATTAGGTGTTTCACTGGAACAAGTAGCTAAATTTCAAGCTATCTGTGAACGTGAACGATGTCCGTGGGCAATTGTAGGTGAAGTGACCGAAGAACAGCATTTATTAGTAGGCGATGCTGATAATGACAATAATCCGGTAGATATGCCGATGTCATTATTATTAGGTAAGCCGCCCAAAATGTTGCGTGATGTTCATCATAAAACCTTTGAAAAACCAGAGTTAGACTTAACGGGTGTGACAGTTAGAGAGGCTCTAGAACGTGTCTTGAATTTACCCGCAGTGGCTAGTAAAAACTTTTTAATTACAATTGGTGACCGTAGTGTGACCGGCTTAGTCGCTAGAGATCAAATGATTGGGCCTTGGCAAGTTCCGGTTGCCGACTGCGCTGTCACATTAGCTGATCATCACGGTTTTGTAGGCGAAGCGATGTCAATGGGTGAACGTGCTCCTCTAGCATTGATTGATGCACCCGCATCAGGGCGAATGGCTGTAGGTGAGGCTATTACAAACATTGCAGCAGCAACCATTGCTAATATGGGAGATATTAAGTTATCAGCAAACTGGATGGCAGCCTGTGGGCATGACGGTGAAGATGCAATTCTTTATGAAACGGTTGCAGCCGTGGGCATGGAGCTATGCCCTCAATTAGGCATTGCTATTCCTGTTGGAAAAGATTCATTATCAATGAAAACAGTATGGCAAGAGGAGGGTGAAAGTAAATCAGTAACTTCGCCTATTTCATTAATTGTTACTGCTTTTTCACCGGTAATCGATGCCTCGAAAACGGCCACACCTCAACTACGTACTAATCAAGGTGATACTGATTTAATTTATATTGATTTAGGTAAAGGTCATAATCGCCTAGCGGCTTCTGCAATTGCACAAGTTTATAGTCAAGTAGGTCATCATGGTCCTGATCTGGATGATCCAAAGCTGCTGAAAAAATTCTTCTATGCTATTCAGCAATTACAACAAGATAACTTGTTACTTGCATATCATGATCGTAGTGATGGTGGCTTAATAACAACATTATGTGAAATGGCATTTGCTGGTCATTGTGGCCTTGATATTAATATTGCCGGTTTAGGTGGTCCATTAGCATTATTGTTTAATGAAGAATTAGGTGCTGTAATTCAAGTACGTCATTGTGATGTTGAAGATGTGCTCGCGGTACTTCGTGAGCAAGATTTATCACATTATAGCCATATTATTGGCTGCGTTACAGATGGACAGAAAATATCAATCACAGTTAATGGAAAACAAGAAATTCATAAATCGCGTGCAGAATTACAGCGTATTTGGGCTGAAACTAGCTATCAAATGCAAATGCTCCGTGATAACCCTGATTGCGCACAACAAGAATTTGATACACTTTTAGATGAAAATGATCCTGGTTTACATGCAGACTTAACATTTGACCCAACTGAACATATTGCTGCCGCACTTATTGTAAGTGGCGAGCGTCCTAAGATGGCGATCTTGAGAGAACAGGGCATTAATGGTCAGATTGAAATGGCAGCAGCCTTTGATCATGCTGGTTTTGCTGCAATTGATGTGCATATGAGTGATATTATTGAGGGTCGTGTAGATTTAGCTGACTTTAAAGGTTTAGTGGCCTGTGGTGGTTTCTCTTATGGCGATGTATTAGGTGCAGGTCGAGGTTGGGCAAGCACAATTCTGCATAACGAGACGGCAAGAAAACAATTTAGTGATTTCTTTAAACGTGATGACAGTTTTACATTAGGTGTCTGTAATGGTTGCCAAATGTTGTCACAACTTAAAGAATTGATACCGGGTAGTGATCATTGGCCACGTTTTGAGCGAAACACATCAGAACAATTTGAAGCACGATTCTCATTGGTTGAAATAGTCGAGTCACCCTCAATATTATTGCAAGGCATGGCAGGTTCAGTTATGCCTATTGCCGTTGCACATGGTGAAGGCAGGGCTGACTTTAGCGAAACGGGTTCAATGAATGATTGTTTAATTGCTATGCATTATGTCGATAATTATGGTCAAGCAACATCATGCTATCCGCAAAATCCAAATGGATCGCCTAAGGGTATTACCGCGCTTACTACGACTGATGGCCGGGTCACTATTATGATGCCGCATCCAGAACGTGTTACACGAACAGTACAGCATTCATGGCATCCAGATAATTGGAGTAAAGATGGCCCATGGCTTAGACTATTCCATAATGCTCGAAAATGGGTGGGATAGTTTTTGTGAAGAAGTAGACATAATTCAAAAACTACATTATATTTAGACAAATTCATGAAATGCTGATTTTTAAGGAGTGAAAATGAGATTAAGCGTTATTATTGTATTGTTACTTTCATTAATTTGGGGGATAGGCAGTTGGAAATGGTATACCTGTAATATTAAAGGATTTTGTGGCACGGAAATGGTTGAGACAGAAGCGGAAACGAAGACTTCGGTTATTCTTAATACATCTACTCCAGAGCCTGAAATTATGCCTGCCGCTGTCATTGATATCGATTCTGACGGTGATGGTCTTACCAATAAAGAAGAAAAACGCTTAGGTACCAATCCTAAAAATCTCGATTCTGATGGCGATGGATTTTCTGATCGAAGAGAAGTGGGAAGTGTTTTAGCACCAAATGATACTGATAGTGACGGTATTATTGATGCCTTAGATGATGACGATGACAATGATGGCCTGTTAACCAAGGTTGAAGGGTTATTGGCGACAAGTGCTTATACAGCAGATAGTGATAATGATGGTCTTTCTGATAGTGTTGAAGTTGGTGGTGACCCACGTGATGCATTAGATTCAGATAATGATGGTCTTATTAATGCTATTGACTATGATGACGATGACGATGGTATTCCAACTGTATCTGAACAAGCGGATCCAAACGGAGATGGCAAGCCGACTGATGCGGTTGATACAGATAAAGATGGCATTGTAGATTATCTTGATGCGGATACGAATACGGACCGTGATAATGATGGTCTAAGCAATGAGCTTGAAGCAATATTAGGAACTAATCCTGACAACCCAGACACGGATGGTGATGATATCCTTGATGGAGAAGAAGTAGGGGCTGATTATAATAAACCTGCAGATCTTAATAACAACGGCGTCATTGACGCACTTGAAGCTAATGTTAACGAGCCAGCAGAAGCGGTTTCTTATGTCGCACCGAAACAAGTAGAAATTGTAATTGAACAAGATCAACGCGCTCGTGTTCACTTTCCATTTAATGACTCACAATCGCCGATCCTTTCAACTGAAACAGAACAGTACTTTACTAATTTAGTTGTGCAGCTGAAAGCAGGAAGTACCGTGAGATTAACCGGGCACACAGATGATGTGGGAGATGAAGCAACTAATTTGCGCTTATCATTGGCACGGGCGAAAATGATCCAAGGATTATTAATTGAGCGCGGAGCTCCTGTAGATAGTGTCTCTATTGATGGCAAAGGTGAATCACAACCATTACAAAGTAATGATACTGAGCTTGGTCGTGGCACTAATCGCCGTGTTGAGATAGTTACTACTAAATAATTTAAGTTTAACAAAAAAGGATTACGATATGTTTAACAACGTTACAACTGGATACGATATGTCTGATGCAACATGGGAAATTATTATCATGTTGTTGATTGCATTTATTTTAGGCTTTATTTTGCGTCACTTGTTTTGTTGTTGCAAACCAAACGAAAACGATGACACATCCAAAATAAATGAACAAGCAGATACGTTAGTCAATGAAGTATCTGGGCCAACACGCGTAGAACTGGCATGGCGTGCATTGGATGATAAACCCGCTGTTGCTCCTACTGCTGTAGCAATAGAATCAGAAACTGCTGAGCCTGAAAGCTTGCAAAAAGTAGAGGGAATAGGCCCTAAAATTGAAGGCCTACTTCATGCTGGTGGTATATTGACAATGCGGCAATTAGCACAAGCAGATCTGAATGTCATACAAAAAATATTGGATGATGCAGGCCCACGATATCGCATGCATAAACCTAAATCATGGCCAGCGCAAGCAGAGTTAATTGCAGATGAAAAATGGGATGAACTTGAGAAATATCAAGATTTCCTAGTGGCGGGCAGAGAATAGGTTTCGTTAGCTTTTGCTAATAAAAAGAAGAGTCACCCACAGGGAGTGGCTCTTTTTTATGTCTTAGATTTTTGCCTACGAAGTAAAACATAGACCGCACCTGTTCCACCATCTTCAATTGGCGCAGAGCAAAAAGCTAAAATATTATCATCTTGTTGTAACCAACTATTAAGTTTGGTTTTTAGAACCGGTTTTTGGTCTTTAGAGCTCCAGCCTTTTCCATGCACTATTCGTACACAGCGTAGTGTGTCAATTTGACAATCTTGAAGAAATCTTGCTAATGCTTGGTGAGCAATGGCGACGGTCATACCGTGCAGATCGAGTTCAGCCTCTATTTGTAGGTGACCGTTACGTAGTCTTGAAAATAAACGGTGTTGAATGCCACTTCTACGGAAAGATAAGGTTTCTTCGCTACCAATAGTATGTGGTTGGTATTGATCGGAAAACGAACTGTTTAATGCTTGTTCTATCCGTTGTTGTCGAAATTTGGCTATAGGTTTTGGTAATGCCGTAACGGGATGTATTTTGTCATGTTCAATCTTTTCTATAATCCCCATCTCTTCTCGAAAAAGGTTAATATCAGATTGGTCATTACGAGAATCTTTTTTCTTCATAAAATACAACTAGCAAAATGGAGTCGAAGTTGAGGACGCGTTTAATTATTTTTTATTGATCCGGTCAAATTCCCCCCAACTTGGCTGAGGCGGCGGTGTTCGGTTAGACTCACGCAGTGATGAATCATCAAATAAATCTTGCTGATAGTCTACACTATTTAAGTTGCGTATTGGAGCAATTTCAGTAGTATTTTGGCTATTGTTTTGCTGTTGAATTAGCATATCTTTCTGATTGATTTGTGCTTTCAAATCATTTATTTGTTGCTGCATATGTGCGTTTTGTTGCTGTAACGCAGTGGTTATTTTTTCAGATTCAAGCAGCTCGCTCTTGGTTTTTTGTAATTGCGGTTCTGGATTTACTGAAGGTGGCGTAGTATCAGAATCTTGGATATCATCTGTCTTTGATGTGGACATGTCTAATTCATCACTTTCACTGGTCTTAGGGCTTGCTTCATTCTCTTTAACACTGCTTTGCTCTGTTACAGCGTCAGTGTCAGAAGTAGTTTCTTCAGGCTCTTTTTTTACTACTAGAAAGAAATAAGCGCTTGCGCTGATTATAAGCAAGACAACCACGCCTGCTATAATTTTAAATAGTTTCGATTTCAAAAACCCTGTTTTTTCTTCTGCTTGTTCTGACTCTTCAGTTTTATCAATAACACCTTCATCAGCATTTACTTCTACATCATCTGCCATAGAGCACCTCTAGTATCTGGCATTAGCTATTCTTCGTCATCGCTTTCTTGAATAAGCGAGATAATCGTCCAATCCGCTTCAGGAACAAGTTCATCATCATAAGTAAAAAAATGCAGTTGGCCTTTCTCATTAAAAGCAAATAAAGGGATGGCTAATTTCCCATACTGTTCTTGATAATCTTGGTAGCTAAAGCTATCACTTAAATTTGTCTTTTTAGTTGATGCGCCCTTGCTGATCAAGCTAGCCAGTTTTGCATAGGTCACGTCATCGCCAAAGAGCACTTCTGCTCTATGATTAATATTGGTTCGTGAAACTTGTTCCTTATCTTCTTTATCGGTCGATAAAGAGAAAACATGATTACTACCAAATTCTGAACGATAACGAAGGCCTGCAAGCGCGTTTAATTCTTTTTGAGGTGTTAAGCTTAATACCTGTCCTAAACCAATTAAGTCAAGGTGCCTGTCTGCATGTTCTGAAACCGCGTTACCATAATAAGTGTCAAAGCCAGCCATTCTAGCTGCAGCCACATTGGTCCAGCTAGCATCGGCTAGGCGAGTACGATAGCCATTATCATTAAGTGCGCTAGCAATAGCACGTGCAACTAAATTGGCACCTATAATCAAGCAGCCTTTATCATCCGGTTCGGCAACACCTAGCTTATGAGCAAGTAATTTAGCTGTTGCGCCTTGCAAAAACACTGTGCCAATAATAATAGTAAATGCGAGTGGAACCAATAAGTCAGCTTGAGAAATCCCCGAATTTTGTAAGCGAAGTGAGAATAATGCACTTACAGCGGCGGCAACAATACCTCGCGGGCCGATCCAACTTACCAATGTTTTTTCTTGCCAAGTTAAGTCTGAGCCTAGAGTACATAGAAAAACTTTAGCAGGGCGGGCGATAAATTGAATAATAAGGAATAATGCAAACCCTGCTATTCCAATTTCCTTAAACTGTGAAAAATCTAATCGTGCGGCTAATAAAATAAAAAGGCCTGAAATTAACAAAATACTAAGACTTTCTTTGAAATCAAGGATATCTTCAACGGAAACATCTTTCATATTGGCCAGCCAAATTCCCATGACAGTAACCGTCAATAAACCCGATTCTTCAGAAATATGATTAGATAACGCAAATACGGCAAATACAAGTGTTAATGTGGCGACATTATGTAAATATTCGGGTAATAAATGTTTACGTAAAATCAGCCCCAACAGGTAGCCCGTCATTGCACCAATAAAGGTTCCTACAGCGAGTGTTTTTCCAAAAATAAAGAAAGTATGGCCTAATGATAGGGCACCTTTACCTTGGCCAGAAAGAATAAATTCGAATACCAATACAGCAAGAATGGCACCGATGGGATCAATTGCTATGCCTTCCCAACGTAGAATGTTAGATATCTTTGTATTGGGTCGTACTGTTCGTAGCATAGGAACAATTACTGTGGGGCCAGTCACGACCATTAGTGCGCCAAATAATAATGATAGTTCCCAAGTAAAGTTAAGCAGGTAATGAGTTGAAACGGCAATAATTGCCCATATAATCATTACACCAAATGTCAGTAAGTTACGTACTACTGCTTGTAAATCTCGGATCTGATCAAAACGAAGGGTTAGACTGCCTTCAAATAAAATAATTGCTACGCACAGTGAGACAATGGGAAATAATAAATCACCAAACAAGGCATCAGGATCTAACCATCCTGTCAATGGCCCAAGCACAATACCAGCGAGCAGTAGAAATACAATAGCTGGCAGTTTTATCCACCATGCAAACCATTGGCAAAGAGTAGCAACTACGCCAATGATAGAAAGTGCAATAACTGCGTGTTGCTCCATTTAGGTAACCTTAGAAGATAAAATTGAAAGCTTGATTCTACCGTATCAGTTCAATTTCTGCACGACGATTATGAGTTCTGCCTGCGCTAGTCTTATTGCTTTTGGCAGCAATAAATTCACGGTGAAATGACGTTGTAATCATATTTTCATCAAGTTCACAATTTTCAACAAGATATTTTTTAACATTCGCTGCACGCGCTGCAGATAAAGGTATATTTAAGCGTTTGCGTCCGTGATTGTCAGTGTGGCCTGAAACGGTAATATGCTTGATGCTTTTATCTGCTTCAACATAGTCGGCTAATTTTTTAAGTGCTTTTTTGGCCTCATCATCAAGCTCTGCTTGTTCGGAATTAAAATAAACCGTGAGTTTTCGCATTTGCTCAAATGTATAAGGGAATAGATGATCAACACATTGCGTAAAAGAAAGGTTTGAATCTCTAAAATGGATCGTAGAAAGCAACACACTGATTTCCTCTGTTGAATTTAAACTTTGATAGCGAATTGCCGGAAACATTCCTTCTTTTATATAGGTAAAGGCTTGTTTAGCTTGTTCACCTGTTATTTTAAATATTTGTTGGTTTTTTTTGACTTGTATTGAAGCAAGAGGCAAACGTTTTTTATCATGTTTCCATGGTGCTTGATCAATTTCAAAAAAAACGGCCGTTTGTTTGGATGGATATAGGTGGGAGGTGAAAGATAAACTGAATTCTTCTCCTGGTAACTGGCTGAATTGAGCATTTCCATATCGCGCTATTTGCTGTGTCATTCGACATTCTAAAGGTGACTCTGTAACAATCCACTGCGTATCGGTGATAGGTGCCTGAAATTGTTCAGCACAAGTTAGGGATGTGAAGGTTAAAAGTAAGGTGGCTAATTTTATTTTCATATTAATATTTGGGCTATTGAGTTTTTTGTCGTTCATGTAAGTTAGGTTAATTCAATAGCAAAAACATATGCAATAACCTCGCCACCTAAGTTTTCAATTATCTCACAGTTCGCCTTCGCAACTAGGCGGAATTAAGGGTTTTGCCCCTAGAACTCAAGCTTGATTTTGTAAAAAAAAGACTGATTTTGTGTTATAAAGAGTGAAATATACGCACGCCATGGCGGCATTAATTAATTTAACTCAAAATCAAT
>CAYSGK010000062.1:0-10418 GCA_964430395.1 uncultured Methylophaga sp. | reverse complement strand
TCCATTATAGGCACCAAAAAACCGCAACTTGAATGATCACGGGTATATAGGTATGTAAAAGAGGTATAGGCTATCAAATTAAGAACAGAGAAGGTAAAGCTGGATGCCATTATATGAATATCGTTGTGATGCTTGTGAACATACGTTCGAAGCATTACAAAAAATGAGTGATGAGCCGTTGATTCATTGCCCCGCTTGTGATGAAGCTAGTTTGCGAAAATTAGTGTCTGCTGCAGGCTTTCGCCTTAAAGGCGATGGCTGGTACGAAACTGATTTTAAAAGTGGTAATAAACGCAATCTTGCGGATAGCGGCAAACCTGAATCAGCCAAAAAAAAGAGTGATGCAGCTTAATGCGTAAATATCTGATTGCTGGATTATTAGTGTGGATGCCGTTAGGGATTACCTTCCTAGTGGTACGCGCTATTGTCGGTTTTTTAGATAAAATATTGCTATTGCTACCGCAGCAGTATCAACCTGACAACTTGTTGGGCTTTCATCTCCCTGGTTTGGGTGTGGTGTTGGCAATAGTACTTGTTTTAGCAACGGGCATGATTGTGGCTAACTTGCTGGGCAAACGAATTGTTGCCGCATGGGAATCGTTATTGGCAAGGATCCCGTTGGTACGCACACTTTATGCGGGTGTAAAACAAATTATGGAAGCCGTATTGGCGACCGATGCGAAATCTTTTAGCAAGGTAATTCTAATAGAATACCCGCGTAAAGGATTATGGGGTTTAGCCTTTATGACATCAGATAATTTGGGTGAGGTGCAAGCAAAAGCAGGTACAGATTTAGTAAGTGTGTTTGTGCCAACCACACCGAACCCGACATCGGGCTTTGTAATAATGTTACCTAAAGAAGATGTTATTGAGCTTAATATGTCCGTTGAAGATGGCTTGAAAATGATTATTTCCATGGGGGTTGTTGTGCCGCCCTGGCAGAAAGATAAACTTATCGACAGCAACAATGCTGGCGAAAATATTAACTAGAAAAAGTAGGAAGAATTATGCGTAGCCATTATTGCGGCGATGTAAATGAAACATTAGATGGACAAACAGTAACGGTTGCGGGCTGGATGCACCGCCGTCGTGATCATGGTGGTGTTATCTTTATCGATCTTCGTGATCGTGAAGGTTTAGTACAAGTTGTTTGCAACCCTGAAGATGCAGAAAGCTTTGCCATTGCCGAACGTGTGCGTAGTGAATATGTATTAGAAATCGAAGGTGCGGTTCGCCTGCGTCCTGATGGCAGTGATAATGCCGATTTAAAAAGCGGTAAGATTGAGATTGTCGCTAGTCGTGTCGTGATTCTTAATAGTGCTGAAACGCCGCCGTTTCCATTAACAGATCAAGCAGAAGTGAGCGAAGATGTAAGACTGCGTCATCGTTATATTGATCTGCGTCGCCCAGAAATGCAGCAAAAACTACGTTTCCGTTCAAAAATCACTAGCCAATTACGTCGGTTTTTAGATGATAATGGTTTCTTAGATATTGAAACACCTATCTTAACTAAGGCAACGCCAGAAGGCGCACGTGATTACTTAGTGCCTAGTCGTACTCATCAAGGTGATTTTTTTGCTTTGCCGCAATCACCGCAATTGTTTAAGCAATTATTGATGGTATCGGGTATGGATCGCTATTATCAGATCGTGCGTTGTTTCCGCGATGAAGATTTGCGAGCCGATCGCCAACCTGAGTTTACTCAAGTTGATATCGAAACTTCGTTTGTTGAAGAAGAAGATTTGATGGCGATGATGGAAGAAATGATTCGTAGTTTATTTGCAAATGTATTAGAAGAACAATTACCTAACCCATTCCCTCGTATGACGTATGCCGAAGCTATGGCACGTTATGGAAGTGATAAACCTGATCTGCGTATTGATTTAGAATTAGTTGAAGTTAGCGACTTGATGAAAGGCGTTGATTTCAAAGTGTTTGCAGGTCCTGCAAATGATGAAAAAGGCCGTGTTGCCTGTTTGCGCGTACCTAAAGGTGCGAGCTTAAGCCGTAAACAAATTGATGATTACACTAAATATGTCAGCATCTATGGTGCAAAAGGCTTAGCGTATATTAAAGTGAATGATATTGCAGCAGGCCGTGAAGGTTTGCAATCACCGATCTTAAAATTCTTACCGGATGATGTGGTGGCTGCGATTATGGATCGCACCGGCGCTGAAACAGGTGACCTAGTATTTTTTGGTGCTGATAATGCCCATATCGTTAATGAAGCGATAGGTGCACTTCGCATTAAAGTCGGCCATGATTTAGGCTTAGTTAAACATGGTTGGCAGCCGTTATGGGTTGTTGCTTTCCCAATGTTTGAGTGGGATGATAAGTCTGATCGTTGGACAGCATTACATCACCCATTCACAGCACCTCGTGAATCTGATCTTAGTTTATTAGAAACTGATCCAGGTAAATGCCTATCGCGCGCTTACGATATGGTATTAAATGGTACCGAATTAGGTGGCGGTTCAATGCGTATTCATAAAGCGGATGTACAAAGCCAAGTTTTTGAATTATTAGGCATATCAAAAGAAGAAGCTGATGATAAATTTGGCTTCTTATTAGAAGCATTAAAATTTGGTTGTCCACCTCATGGTGGTTTAGCCTTTGGCCTAGATCGTTTAGCCATGTTGATGACCGGTTCAGCTTCAATTCGTGATGTGATGGCCTTTCCTAAAACACAATCAGCAAGTTGTTTATTAACTGATGCACCGAGCAATGTCAGTGAAGCGCAATTAAAAGAACTGAATATTCGTTTGCGTAAAGCACCTGTTATTGCTGAAGCTAGTTCTGAGTAAAGGTATACTCTACATAACTTAATAGTAAATTGGAGATTTAAATGGGTGAAGAAGCATCATGTGCACAAAAGCGTTATGAAATTCATCAGTCTGATTTGCCATTAAGTTGCCCTACATCTGAAATGGATGCATGGGATGCCCATCCAAAAGTGTATTTGGATATTAAAGCTAAGGGTGAGGTGTCATGCCCTTATTGTGGTGCTTTATACGTGTTGGTGGATAAATAACGCAGGTGACAAAGCCCACACATGTAGCTGTTGCGGTTATCGTGAATGCTGAGCAAGAAGTTTTATTGGCATTGCGTCAGCCTCACCAGCACCAAGGCGATCTCTGGGAGTTTCCCGGTGGTAAAGTGGGAAAAAATGAAGCTGTTTATGATGCACTGTTGCGAGAGATTGAAGAAGAAGTTGGGCTGACCATTACTTCTGCGAGCGAGTTAGTGAAAATAAGGCATGATTACGGCGATAAAACCGTACTCCTAGATGTTTGGCTGGTCGATGCATTTATCGGCAAACCAATAGGACGAGAAGGCCAGCAGTTGCGCTGGTGTGCAGTAACTGATTTAAAAGAAGATGATTTCCCCGCTGCCAACGTAGCGATTATTGATGCAATAAAGGCCTCACTATGAGTTTAGCTGAAACAATTCCACAGAAATTACAAGCTAGCATTGATAACATTATTGATAATGTTAAACCCAGTGCATGGTTAAATGAAGCTCAAAAAGCGGACTATATTACCAAGATAAAAGCCTTATTAAAGAAAAAAAATGCAGTAGTGATTGCGCATTATTATGTAGATGATGAGTTGCAGGCTTTAGCTGAAGAAACAGGTGGTTATGTTTCAGATTCGTTAGATATGGCAAACTTTGGTGCGCAGCATAGTGCTAAAACATTAGTCATTTGCGGTGTTCGGTTTATGGGGGAGACATCAAAAATACTCAGCCCTGAAAAAACGATTATCATGCCAACATTAGATGCGGAATGCTCTCTGGATTTAGGTTGTCCCATTGATGAGTTCAGCCAATTCTGCGATCAATATCCAGATCGAGAGGTGGTCGTTTATGCCAACACCAGTGTTGAAGTGAAAGCGCGAGCAGATTGGATAGTCACCTCAAGTAATGCTATTCAAATCATCACACATTTAATGGCAGAAGGTAAAAAGATCATCTGGGGTCCTGATCGCCATTTAGGTCAATATATTAAAAACAAAACCAATGCCGATATGATTATGTGGCAAGGTAATTGTGTCGTGCATGATGAATTTAAGCTATATGAGCTTGAAGAATTAATGAAGAAACATCCGCAAGCTGAAGTATTGGTACATCCCGAGTCGCCTGAGTCGGTGATTGCGATGGCTGACTTTGTTGGTTCAACCAAACAGATTATTGCAGCAGGTAAAAAATCAGCAGCACTGACGCTGATCATTGCGACCGATCATGGCTTGTTTTATAAAATGAAACAGGCTGTGCCAGATAAATTATTGATCCCTGCACCGACAGGTGGCAAAAGTGCGACCTGTAAAAGCTGCGCACACTGTCCGTGGATGGCAATGAATACCTTGGTAAATTTATATGAAGCGTTACGAGATGGAACCAATACCATTGAGGTCGACGAAGAAACACGTAAAAAAGCCTTGCTACCGCTTAATAAAATGATTGATTTTTCTCATCAACAAGGGATTTTAACGGCTGGTGATGCCTAAGTATTAGAGAGAAAAACGATACTTCAATTTGCAAAAAATCCTCGTCACTCCGGTATGTTTTAAGCTGGAGTCTTACTCGTGCAGAGATCCCGGCTAAAAGCATACTGGGATGACGGAGGAGCTAAACTAAACGCACAAACTTTAGCTTATCTCGCCAGAATACAGTTTAATTCAGCACCATTTTAATGGTAATCTGATGGGTTAAACGTATCTGGATCGATCGTATTTTCCACTTGTACGGATTCACCAGCGATACGATGGCCTTCACTGGCCCATTCACCCAGATCAATTAATTTACAGCGTTCACTGCAAAAGGGTTTCCATTGTTGCTTTTGTTGCCATGGAACATCTGCACCACATGTAGGGCATTTAACTGTCTTGACCATTACATTGCACAACAGCTGAGTGAAAATTCAATATCATCTGTCACTTGCTTGGCACGTTGATCAATGTCAAATTCCATAAATCGTACGGTAAAGCGGTGTTTGCCGCCACTGATTTCTGGGTAGCAATTAGCTTCTTTGGGTATTTTTATACGAACAAGTTGGTGAGATTGACCATTATCTAAACTTTGTTGATAAAAACCTGCTGGCGCTGAAAGATCGTTGAATCCAGTGCTTTCTCGAATAAGTTTGAGTGCGATATCGATAGCAGATCTAGCGCTAGCCAGTTGTGCTACCCATTCGAGTAACTGCCTATTTTGAGTCTCACTTGAGGTATGTTGTAACCAATAATAATATGCAGGGAGATCGAAAGCACAACTGCCTCCAGCGATAGTTGAGCGCTGGCGGATGCTAGATAAAAATTCATTATCACGTAATGATTGCCCAAGGGCTGACTTATTTAAGTGGATCGCATCAAGGATCTGGTCTAGCTCCCCGAGCAAATCATTTAGTGCAGTCATATCCACGCCGGGCTTATGTTCTAATGCGGACAGGGTTGTCGTTAAGCGCTCTAATTCTTTTATGACTTCTTGTTTTAGATCAGAACGCTCAAAAATAGATAAGATATTGAGTAAATTAGTTAATGCATCTCGGTATTGCGCTGTGCTTCCATGTTCTAAAATACGATCAATCCGTTTAAATAGAAATTCTATTCTTAGAAAAGTGCGGATCCGTTCATTCAGAGGTTGTTCGTAAATAATAGTGTCAGTCACGGCAAAATTTTTTATGAAAAAATAATCATACTATTGTCCATGACTATTGCCATGCTGGCAACCATTGCTGAGTTTAATATACTTTTTATGCAGTTGTTCGACTTGATTGTTTAGTGCTACAGGCTCACTATTATTATTGATAATATCGTCTGCTCGAGCTAACCGCTGCTGTTGGCTACACTGTGCATTTATCATTATTTGTGCTTGGGCTGATGAGCTGTTATCACGTTGTTGTAGACGTGAAAGTTGTAAGTCTGGATTAATATCGATCACAACAATGCGATCGACCAGATCGTACATTCTTGATTCAATCAATAAAGGAATCGCGAGGATAATATAAGAGGCGCATTGTTGTTGAGATTTTAAAATCAGTTGTTGGCGTATTTTAGGGTGAAGAATATTTTCTAAATCTTGTTTTGCAGTTGGATCTGAAAAAATTAGTTGGCGAAGTTTTTTGCGATGAATCGTTTGATCTTTCTGCAGAATTGCTTGCCCGAAGCGTTGAATAATTTCAGCATAAGCTGCTTCATCAGGCTCAACAAGCTTGCGAGCAATTAGATCGGCATCGATGATAGGTACTTGGTAGCGTTCAAATAAAGCACAGACGGTAGATTTACCGCTGGCAATACCCCCTGTTAAGCCAATCTTAAGCAATACTGTTTTACCCTATCCAATCGATATAAAGCACATTAATTTGATTTCCCCACATTAGCGCTATCCATCCTGCTGCAGCGAGGTATGGACCAAAAGGAATGGGGATATCGCGTTGATGTTTACGAAAAACAATGAGTGAAATACCAATAATGGCACCGACAAGAGAAGAGAGTAATACGATGGTGGGTAACAGTGCCCAGCCCAGCCATGCTCCTAATGCCGCTAACAATTTAAAATCGCCATAGCCCATACCTTCTTTACCCGTGACAAGTTTGAAACCTTGATACACCAGCCAGAGGGAGAGATAACCTGCAATTGCACCGACAACACTAGAATGAAGATCAGTGAAAACAGTGAAAAAACTAAAGATAATGCCTAGCCACATAAGCGGCAGTGTAATGCTATCGGGTAATAATTGATGATCAACATCAATAAAACTGAGTGCAATAAGAGACCACGTAAGCAATAAAGCGCCTAAACAGCTCCATTCAAAGCCAAAGTGCCATGCAACAAGAGCTGAGAGTAACCCTGTAAAGACCTCGATTAGCGGATAACGAGCCGAAATAGTGGTTTTACATTGGCTGCATTTTCCGCCTAAGACAAGATAGCTTAGTACGGGAATATTTTCTAAAGCAGTAATTTCATGATTACATTTGGGGCAGCGAGAGCGAGGACGACTGAGTGTAAAAGCTTCAGTGGCTTCGGGCTCTTTGCCACTTAATTCATCGCATTGCTGCCGCCATTGTTGTTGCATCATTACCGGCAGGCGGTAAATAACAACATTTAGGAAACTACCGATTAACAACCCTAAGATTGTAATAACGGTCATAAATAAAACAGGCGATGCTTGTAATATTTCAATAATAGCCATTATTTTTAACTCTAGTATTATTAAACCACCGCACCCAACTTGAATATAGGTAGATACATAGCGATAACCAGCGTACCAATAACAACCCCTAAGAATGCCATAATCATCGGCTCCATCAGTGCCGTCATATTATCAACAGCATCGTCGACTTCAGCTTCAAAGAAATCGGCGACTTTAGCTAACATAGCATCCAAGGCACCAGATTCTTCACCTATAGCAACCATTTGAACAACCATATTAGGAAATAAATCGCTATATGGAAGCATGGCAGCATTAAGCTGAGTACCTGCTGAAACATCTTCCCGCATTTTCATGGTTGCATCTTTGTAGACAATATTACCGGTTGCGCCTGCAACAGAAATCATGGCTTCAACCATAGGAACACCGGCTTTAAACATGGTAGAAAATGTACGAGAAAAACGGGCAATAGCTCCTTTTGTCATGATGACACCGATAACCGGCACTTTTAATAACATTCGGTCAAAAAAGTGTGCGACCTTTTCTGATCGGCGAATACTTTCTTTGAGTGCAAAAATGGATCCAATAATACTACCAAAAATTAACCACCACCATTCTTGGAAGAAGATGGAAACGCTAATAACAAATTGAGTTAGCCCCGGTAGTTCAGCGCCAAAGCCTTCAAATAAAGTTTGAAATTGTGGAATTACAAAAATCATTAAGATTGCTGTTACTACAAAGGCAACAACTAAAATAGCGATGGGATAGACCAATGCTTTTTTAATTTTTGCTTTTAAGGCTTCTGTTTTCTCTTTATAGGTCGCAATTTCATGGAGTAGGGTTTCTAAAGTACCTGATTGCTCGCCGGCATGCACCAAACTAACAAATAACTCATCAAAATGAAGGGGAAATTTGCCTAATGATTCAGCAAGGGAGGTTCCTGATTCGACATCAGATTTAATAGCAAGAATCATTTCTTGCATACTGGCATTTTCATGACCTTCACCGATAATTTCCATAGACTGCATTAGTGGCACACCTGAGGACATCATGGTGGCTAACATGCGACTAAATACTGCGATGTCAGAAGGTTTGATTTTGGGTTTTCTGGGGGCAAATAATTCTTTTGATTTCTTCTTAACTTTAATCGGTGTAATACCTTGACGACGCAAGATAGCTTTTGCGGCGTTAAGGTTAGGTGCCGAGTGCTCACCTTTGATTTTCCGCCCCTGTTTATTGGTGCCCTGCCAAGTATAGATAGGATCGACTTTAACCTTAATTTTCTTTTTCTTTTGCACTATAGCTTGAGCCACAATCTACTCCTTAATCACACGATTGATTTCTTCTAGGCTAGTTAAACCAGCCGCCACTTTTTTTAGACCTGATTTTGGCAGATCATCAATACCTTCTTTTTCAGCCTGATCGGCTAATTGAATTGAATTGCCGCCTTCCATAATGATTCTTGCCATATCTTCAGACACAGGCATAACCTGATAAATACCTACACGACCTTTATATCCACGGGTACATTTATCACAACCAACCGGTTTAAAGACCGTTATTCCATCATCAACTTGTTTTTGAGTGAAGCCTTCTTCCAGCAAAACGTCATTGGGCAGATCATCAGGTGCTTTACATGCGCTGCATAATCGTCGCGCTAGACGTTGGGCAATAATTAAGGATACAGCCGAGGCAATATTGAAAGGAGGCACACCCATATTGGCCAAACGAGTTAATGTTTGGGGGGCATCATTTGTATGTAGAGTAGACAATACCATATGACCCGTTTGCGCGGCTTTAATAGATATTTCTGCCGTTTCTAGATCCCTAATTTCACCTACCATAATGATATCTGGATCTTGACGCAAGAAAGCACGGAGTGCATCAGAGAAGGTCAAACCAACACCGGGATTTACATTTACTTGGTTGATTCCTGCCAAACTAATTTCAGCAGGATCTTCAGCGGTAGAAATATTTCTATCTTCGGTATTTAAGATATTAAGAGCTGTATAGAGAGATACGGTTTTACCACTTCCTGTAGGACCTGTTACAAGGATCATGCCATATGGATTATGCATAGTGTCCATAAATATCTTTTTCTGGTCTTCCTCGTAACCCAGCGCGTCGATTCCTAGCTGCGCACTTGTTGGATCTAAAATACGTAATACAATCTTTTCACCGAACAAGGTTGGACAGGTATTAACACGAAAATCAATAGTTTTTGTTTTAGACAATTTCAGTCGCATTCGGCCATCTTGAGGAGCACGTCGTTCAGCAATGTTTAGGCGTGACAATACTTTTAACCTAGCTGCAATACGACCGGCAAGATTAATAGGGGCTGATTTTATTTCATGCAAAATACCATCAATACGAGTACGTACGCGGTATTTTTTTTCATATGGTTCAAAGTGGATATCAGATGCTCCAGATTTGATGGCCGTAGTTAAAACACCATTTACAAATCGTACGATAGGGGTTTCATTAGCACCAGATGCACCATCGTCCTGTTGTTCAATTTCATCTTGGCCAACATCAATATCATCTAAGTCGGCATCACCAAAATCATCAAAATCAGTCGTATCTTCATGACTCAGAGAACGTTCGATGGTCGAAGCTAATAATTGCTCTTCCACAAGAACAGGGAAGGTATTGAAGCTAGTGTTAAATTGGAAAACATCCATGGCCTGCAAGTTTGTGGGATCTGAAACCGCGACATAGAGGCGCGTGCCACGCTGAAATAGCGGCAGAGCATTGTGTTCGCGAATTAATTCTTCTTTAATTAAACCTGTAGGCACAGCTTCGATATTCATGGCGCTAAGATCAAATAAGGGTACGCCAAATTCTTGGGATGCCGCTAAAGCAATATCTTGACCAGAAACCAAGTCGTTTTTTACTAAAAAACTGACAAAGGTTTGTTTTGCTTCTTTTGCATCTTGTTGCGCAAGTGATGCATCTTCTTCACTTAATAGATTATCGTTAACGAGACGTCTCGCCAAACCGTTTAATCGTATAGATGTTTCAGTTGTATCCATAGGTATAGTGCGACTCTAAATTCTATTGTAAGTATGTCAAAAGCAGTAGCTTATCACTAAAAGGCCATTATTTTCGTCGTATAGTTGGCAAAAACATAATAGTTATGACTCATTATTAATGTTAATTCTCATCATTCTTTAATGGTAACGGGTATAAGTTGAGATGACAAACTAGATTCCCGTATACTGCTTGCTAATATATCGGACGCAGGATAGAAATAATGAAAAAAATAACTACGTGG
>CAYSGK010000061.1:0-10422 GCA_964430395.1 uncultured Methylophaga sp. | reverse complement strand
GGGTATAAATAGTCTGAATGTGAATGAATAATCAAATATAATAAAGCCTTTGCTAATATTTCAGCAAAGGCTTTATTTGTTTATAGGACAATTTTATCAAACCATTATTTTCACAAGCACCATCTCTAAATGTACGGTTGTCATTGGCGTTAATAGCATCATTGGCATTGTTCTTTTTAGACTCAAGGCTTAATTATTTTGCTCCTGTGCGATCAACATTGGCTACAGTTTTGTATCCAATCCAAGTTATTGCGGCATTGCCAACGGATCTTAGTGATTGGGCAGGTGATTTTTTTCAAAATAGAGAACAATTAAAAAGTAGAAATAATAAGCTTGAGACTATGCAAATGTTGAACAGTATGCGTTTGCAAAAACTGCAAGCATTAGAACGTGAAAACATGCGGTTACGTGAGTTATTAGGGTCATCATTTCGGTTAACAGAGCGCGTGCTAGTAGCGGAGTTACTGACCATTGATCTTGATCCTTCTTTTCAACAGATAGTGATAAATAAGGGTAGTCAAGATGGTGTATTCTTAGGGCAACCCGTACTTGATGCGAGTGGTGTTATGGGGCAGGTTTCAGAAGTTTATCCTTTTTCCAGTCGTGTCGTATTGATCACTGATCCAAGCCATGGTATTCCTGTGCAAATAAATCGGAATGGTGTACGAGCAGTGGCAACGGGTAGAGGTTTAGATATGCCGTTACAATTAGAACACATGCCACATAATGTAGATATTAGAGAAGGTGATTTACTTGTTACATCTGGATTGGGCGGGCGTTTTCCAGTGGGTTATCCGGTTGGTACAGTGAAATATGTACATTTCCCTGAGGGGCGGGCTTTTGCTGAAATTGCTGTTGATCCCGCAGCTCATTTATCAACAAGCCGAGAATTACTATTAGTCCTGCCGGTAGAAAGTTTAGATAATTCTAAGGTGCCAGAGAAGGCTGCGGAGCAAGCTAATGATTTACAATAGAGCTCAAGGAAGAATTATATTATTCATTACAATTATTGTTGCAATGATATTAGTGATCATACCTATGCCAGACGCTCTTCGCCCATATAGACCAGAGTGGGTTTTAATGACATTACTGTATTGGGCGATGGCCTTACCTGAACGAGTGGGAATTGGATTCGCGTGGACGATAGGATTATTGATGGATATGATGTTAGGAGGCACGCTAGGAATATTAGCTTTTTCTTATGCGTTAGTCACCTATCTTATTCTTAATTTTCACTTACAATTACGCCAATATCCTTTGTGGCAACAAGCTTTAATTATTATGTCATTAGTATTACTAGTCAGCATCATTAAGGTAATGTTTTCTCAAGCGATTATTAGTTGGTATGTGTGGGCTCCAGCTTTAGTCAGTACTCTTGTCTGGCCGGTAGTATATGCTGTATTACGAAAAATAAGACGTGTATTTGGTGTGCGTTGAGAGTGGTGGTTACGGGTATAGTTAATGCTAAGGTTTGAACTCAACGATCATCATCGTGAAAACAGAGTGGTCAATGATCGGTTAATTTTTGCTGCTATCTTTGCTGGAATATTATTTGCTGTGATCATGATCCGTCTGACCATATTACAAGTGTTTGAGTACGAACACTTTAATGCCTTATCAGACAATAATAGGGTGGACTTTGAACCCTTAGCGCCTCAACGAGGTTTGATATATGATCGCAATGGAGTGGTACTAGCTGAGAATATTCCTGTATTTAGCTTAGAATTAGTACCTGAAAAAGTAATTGATATTGATGTTACATTGCATGAGTTGAAATTACTCTTAGGTATGACAGAGGATGAAATAGCCGAAATAAAGCAACAAATTAAACATCAACGACGGTTCCGAGAAGTCGTGGTTAGGCAACGATTGACCGAACAAGAAGTAGCCAAATTCTCTGTTAATAGGCACCGTTTTCCTGGTCTTGAAATTGCAGGGCGTCTAATTCGACATTATCCTTATGGTGCATTATTTGCTCATACTATTGGTTATGTAGGGCGAATTAATGTGAAAGATTTACAACGGATTGATGAGAAAAACTACAAGGATACCCATTATATTGGTAAAACAGGAATAGAACGATCTTATGAGGATGTATTACATGGTCATGTGGGTTATCAGCAAGTTGAGACAAATGTTCAAGGTCGGGTTATTCGTGAGATAACAAACAATCCTGCTATATCAGGTAAGGATTTGTTTTTAAATATTGATATTAATTTACAACGCGTCGCCTCACAAGCATTAGCTGACTATAATGGGTCAATTATTGCGCTTGATCCAAAAACAGGTGGGGTACTTGCCATGATTAGCAAGCCTGATTTTGACCCCAATGAATTTGTGACGGGGATTAGCCGTAAATCTTACGCACTTTTAAGGGGTTCAAATGATAGGCCGCTATATGACCGCGCCTTGCGAGGGCACTACCCACCGGGTTCAACATTAAAACCTTTTGTTGCTTTAGCAGGGCTAGAGTTAGGTGCGATTGATGAGCATTCAACTACCTTTTGTCCTGGTTGGTATACATTACCTGGAAAACCAGATCATCGCTACCGATGTTGGAAAAAACACGGCCACGGTAATGTCGATTTTATTACGGCAATATCTCAATCATGTGATGTATATTTTTACGATTTAGCTAATACACTGGGCATTGATCGATTACATGGTTTTTTAGATTTATTTGGTTTTGGCCAGCGAACCGGTATTGATATACCCAGTGAAAGCAAAGGTCTTTCACCCTCACGAGAGTGGAAAAGACGTGTGCGAAACCAAGTATGGTTTCCTGGGGAGACACTTATTTCAGGTATAGGGCAAGGGTTTAATCAAATGACACCTATTCAATTAGCACATGCAACAGCAATATTGGCGATGAGAGGAGAAAGTGTTATTCCTCAAGTGGCAAGAGCCACCAGACAAGCTGGACAAACAGAATTACAATTATTACCTATAAAAAGGCTTGAAACATTGCCGGTAAATGACACTAAAAACTGGGAGGCAACCGTTAATGCAATGGTTGAAGTTGTTCATGGAAAACGCGGTACAGCACGAAAGATAGGCGTAGGACTACCCTTTAAAATGGCAGGGAAAACAGGTACAGCACAAGTGTTTGGAATCAAACAAGATGAAAAATATGATTCTAAAGGCTTGGCTAAGAAATTACATGATCATGCTTTGTTTATTGCGTTTGCACCTGCAAATGATCCTGAGATTGTAGTGGTTGTGGTGGCTGAAAATGGGGGAGGAGGAAGTCATACTGCAGCACCCATAGCTCGAAAAATGATAGACCAATATTTTGGGATCAAACCAAATGAGTGATACGTTAATAGATTGGAAAAATCCGCCGCGATTTAGCTTGGCAAAAGCATTACGCATTATTCATATAGATGCAATTCTGTTATTTGGATTATTAGTATTGTTGGGATTAGGGTTAATGGTGCTATACAGCGCAGGAGATCAAAGTACCTCACTTATTATCAGGCAGCTAGTTCGAATGGGTACAGCATTTTTGGTGTTGTTAGTGCTTGCCAATATTCACCCTGATCGCATACGGGATTCAGCCTATGTATTATTTGGGGTGGGCTTGGTTTTACTGGTTGCAGTGTTATTTTTAGGTCACGAGGGGAAAGGCGCTCAACGTTGGCTTGATTTAGGCTTTTTTCGTTTCCAACCTTCAGAATTGATGAAATTAGCAGTGCCTTTACTGGTAGCACGATACTTGTCAGAATATCCGTTGCCTCCCTCGATATTGCACCTATGTGTGGGATTAATAATGATTATATTGCCCTCATTATTAATCGCAAAGCAACCAGACTTAGGCACGGCATTATTGATAGCAAGTTCTGGTTTAATTGTTGTGTTTCTATCTGGGATTTCATGGCGGATTATTCTAGGGTTTGCAACAATATGTGCGGCCGCATTACCTGTTTTATGGTATGTAATGCACGATTACCAACGCCAACGCGTTTTAACCTTTATCAATCCAGAAAGTGATCCACTTGGTGCCGGCTATCATATTATCCAATCTAAAATTGCTATTGGTTCAGGCGGGCTGTATGGGCGGGGTTGGTTAGAAGGGACGCAATCTCATTTGGCCTTTCTGCCTGAGCGGTCAACTGATTTTATTTTTGCAGTAATTGCAGAAGAATTTGGGTTGCTTGGGGTAGCAATGCTGTTATTCTTATATTTATTAGTCGCCGCTAGAGGTATTTATATCGCGAGTCAGGCGCAAAGTAGTTTTGCGCGATTATTAGCTGGGAGTATTTCATTAACTTTTCTGGTCTATGTATTTGTTAATGTCGGGATGGTGACAGGATTACTGCCTGTGGTAGGTGTACCATTACCCTTAATCAGCTATGGAGGAACATCAATGGTGACCTTATTAGCTGGCTTCGGTATCCTGATGTCTATTCACACCCATCGAAGGATGATGTCATCTTGAAAAACATATTTATTATTGCGTTATTTTTAGTGAGCTTTTCTAACGGAGCATTTGCGAATGCAGATTTACCAGGTTTGACTCAATTCATTGATGAAATGGAAAAAAAGCATGGTTTTGATGCGGATAAACTGACACAGCTATTTGCCAAGGTCGAAGTTAAGGACTCTATTTTAAAAGCCATATCTCGACCAGCAGAGAAAAGTAAACCTTGGTATGAATATCGTGCTATTTTTATTCAGGAGAAACGTATAAATGACGGCGTTCAGTTTTGGCAGCAGCATCTTCAAGCACTAACAAAAGCACAGCAGAAATATGGCGTGCCTGCTGAAATAATTATTGCAATATTAGGCATTGAAACGCGCTATGGCAGTAATGTAGGTAAATATCGTGTTATTGATGCCTTGTCTACATTAGCATTTCGTTACCCGAAAAGAAGCCAGTTTTTTCGTAGTGAGCTAGAACACTTTCTATTGCTAGCGCGCGAAGAAAATATATCGATTCTTGATCCTGTAGGATCATACGCTGGTGCAATGGGCCTAGGACAATTTATGCCCAGTAGTTATCGTGAATATGCAGTTGATTTTGACGATGATAGCAAGCGCGATATTTGGACTAATCCAAAAGACGCGGTAGGCAGTATCGCGAATTATTTAAAACGACATGGGTGGGTTGCAGAACAAAGTATAGCCCATCAAACACATTTATTAACGTTAGCTGTACCATCAAAACTACTTGCTAAAGGGTACAAGCCTGCGATTTCGCGTGCTGAGCTGGTTGTTGCGGGTATTTCACTTGAGAATTTGCCAAAAGGAAATGATAAAATTGCCCTTATTTCATTGACCCAACAAAATGGTGAGGAATATTGGCTTACCCGACAAAACTTTTATGTTATCACCCGCTATAATCATAGTCGAATGTATGCAATGACTGTAAAGCAATTAGGTGAACTTATTCGTAAGCGTTATCAACAGGCTCAGGATAACTAATTATGCAAGTAAGATTATTAGTTGTAATCAGCACTTATCTGTTATTAGTTGCATGTGGTGGCGGGATAAGTACGCGGGATCATGCTCCAACACGGCCACCAGATGTATCCAATGTGCCCAATGCTGTGCCGCGTGATGAGCAAAAAAGTAAGTACGGTAATCCGGCGCATTATGATGTACTCGGAAAACGCTATTACACCCTAAATAGTAGCAAAGGCTACCATGAGAAAGGAATAGCATCATGGTATGGCAAGAAATTCCATGGCAAACGTACATCAAGTGGCGAAATCTATGATATGTATGCGATGACAGCTGCGCATAAAACCTTGCCATTACCGACTTACGTGGAGGTGACAAATTTAGCAAATGGTAAAAAGGTGATTGTAAGAGTCAATGATCGAGGCCCCTTTCATGATAATCGTTTGATTGATTTATCTTATACGGCAGCAAAAAAACTAGATATTATTAGCCATGGTACGGGCTCAGTTGAAATACGAGCTATTACAAAAAAAGGGTATTATGCTTCGTCATCAGCTCCTGAGACAAACGCTACAAAGAATAATTATGTTGGTTTGTATTTGCAAGTAGGTGCATTTAGTACCCCTAGATTGGCAGAACAATTAAAAGAAAAATTGCAAAGAAAAATTAGTGATGCGATTTTAATCGTACCACTTGAAAAGCCTGGTGGAAATTTATATCGAGTGCGCGTTGGGCCATTATCGAATGTGGAATATGGCGATTCTTTAGCACAGCAGTTAGTTAATTTAGGGTTCTATGATGCCCATATTGTGGTTGAGTAAATAACTCACGCACTAAATTTTAGAGAGTAAATGAATGTTTAAAGTAATTAAAAATAGTATTTTATTTTGTTTGGTTTTGGCCTTTGGCGCAGCAAATGCGGCAATAACCCCCAATCCAACGGCACCTCAAATAGCTGCCAAGTCGTATATATTGCAAGATTTTGCAAGTGGCAGAGTGATTGCAGAGCATAATGCCGAGCAACGTTTACCTCCGGCTAGCATAACCAAGTTGATGACAGCTTATGTTGTTTCACATGAACTAGAAGCTGGCAATATTAAATTAGACGATAAGGTGTTGATCAGTGAGAAGGCATGGAAAATGGTGGGGTCTCGCAGCTTTATTGAAGTGAATACTAAGGTGCCTGTTGAAGTATTGCTTCGCGGCATGATCATTCAGTCAGGCAATGATGCAGCTGTTGCTCTAGCGGAGCATGTTGCTGGCAGTGAAGAAACCTTTGCTCAAATGATGAATCAATATGCCCAAAAATTAGGTATGGTGAATACACATTATCGAAATGCGACGGGATTGCCTGATCCTGATCATTACACCACGGCTAAAGATATTGCTATCTTATCGACGGCAATTATCCGTGACTTTCCAGAGCACTATAAATGGTATGCAGAAAAAGAATATACCTATAATAAGATTACTCAACATAACCGAAATAAATTGTTATGGCGAGATACTAGCGTTGATGGTTTGAAAACAGGCCATACGCAAGAAGCAGGCTATTGTTTGGCGGCATCGGCAAAGCGTAGTGGTATGCGCCTGATTTCAGTAGTATTAGGAACAAGAAGTGATAATGCACGAGCACAAGAAACACAAAAATTATTGAATTATGGTTTCCGTTTTTTCGAAACACATGAATTGTATAAAACAGGACATGAAGTTACCACGAGTAAAATTTGGAAAGGCAGTGAAAAAGAACTTGAGTTAGGCGTATCAGAACCTTTAGCTGTGACTGTTCCAAGAGGACGATACAAAGAGTTAGTTGCGACAACTAATTTGCAGCACCCTATTGTTGCACCTGTAGCACAAGGCAGCGTATTGGGCGAAGTTGAAATTCGATTGGATAATAAAATTGTTGCAAAGCAGCCGCTTATAGCACTTGCAGCGGTAGAAGAAGGCAGTTGGTGGCGCCGTATTTGGGATAGTATCTTAATGTTAATCTGGGGTTAATGGTGTGAATGAGGTTTATTTGAATGGTTCATTTCTTCCTGCTCAGCAAGCACAAGTATCCGTTTTTGACCGTGGTTTTTTGTTAGGTGATGGTGTTTATGAGGTTATCCCCGTTTATAAGGGAAAGTGTTTTCAATTAACGGGGCATTTAGCGCGCTTACAAGCAAGTCTTGATGGTGTGAGGATGAAAAATCCACATACAGAGAGTGAATGGGAAAATTTGATAGCGAAATTGGTTGAGCTAAATGGTGATGGCGATCAATCACTATACTTGCAAGTGACGCGAGGAGTGGCACCGCGTGACCATGTCTTTCCAGAAGAAGTTAGTCCCACCTCATTTGCAATGAGTAGTCCATTGCAAGTCGTGCCAGAAAAATATAAAACAGAAGGTGCGGCCGCGATAACGTTGCCAGATATTCGTTGGCAGAATTGTAATATAAAAGCGATTACCTTATTGCCGAATAGTTTACTTAAACAACAAGCACTAGAAGCAGGTGCATTAGAAGCATTACTTATTCGTGATGGCTATCTGACAGAAGGGGCAGCGAGCAACGCTTATGCCGTTATTGACGGTATTATTTATACTGCTCCAAAAGATGAGAAAGTTTTACCCGGAATCACACGTGATGTGGTGATTGAAATAGCTAAGGCGAATGATATGCCTTTACGCGAACAAGCGGTAACTCTGTCCCAGTTAAAACAAGCTGATGAAATTTGGGTCAGTAGCTCAACAAAAGAGGTGGTGCCGATCACTGTATTAGATGGTGAGCCTGTCGGTGATGGTATTCCGGGTTCAATGTGGCAGAAAATGAATGCACTGTATCAGAAATACAAAACTAAAGGTGGCGTATGAGTGAACAAGAAGCAGAGCTAGTAATGGAATTTCCTTGTGACTTTGCGATTAAAGCGATGGGGCCTAGCAGTGATGATTTTGATGCGATTGTAGTGGCTATTATTCGGCAGTATGTAGATGATATTAAAGAAGGTGCTGTCACCAGTAAACAAAGCTCGGGTGGTAAATTTACTTCAGTAACAGTTGATTTTTATGTTGAAAGTAGGGAGCAGCTAGATAATATTTACAAAGCCTTAACTGAGCATGAGCAAGTGAAATATATTCTGTAATGCTCGTTAAAGATTTAGGCCTTGTAGATTTTCAAGCAAGCTATGAAAAAATGCAGAAATTTACTGCACAACGAGATGAAAATACCGTTGATGAGCTGTGGCTGTTAGAACATAATCCTGTATTTACACAAGGTTTGAATGGTAAAGCTAAACATATCTTTGATACTCAGCATATTCCTGTAGTCGAAGCAGATCGTGGTGGGCAAATTACTTATCATGGTCCGGGGCAGTTAATTGCCTATACATTAATTGATTTAAAACGCCGTAAGATTGGTGTACGGCATATGGTGTCATGTCTAGAACAGAGTGTAATTCATTTTTTGCATACCTTTGATATTCATGCTCAAGCACGATCCGATGCGCCCGGGGTATATGTTGATGGATGTAAAATAGCGTCATTAGGATTACGCGTTAAACGAGGATGTTGTTATCATGGGCTTAGTTTAAATATTGATATGGACTTAACCCCCTTTTCATATATTAACCCTTGCGGATTGCAAGATATGGAAATGATTGATTTAAAAAGCTTAGGAATTCCATTGACTATGGAAGAGGCGAAACAACAATTTTCCGTGATATTTGATGAGAAGATCCGTAAAAGAGAGTAGTGAATGACTGAAAAAGTACAACAAAGACGTGATGTTAAGGCGTTAAAGGGGGAATCAAAAGTTTCGCGGATCCCAATTAAAATAATACCTAGTGATCCTAAGAGAAAGCCATCATGGATCCGCGCTAAAACACATAGTAATCCCGAAGTATCCCGTTTAAAATCGTTATTGCGTGACAATAATTTACACACAGTGTGTGAAGAGGCTGCTTGCCCCAACTTGGGTGAATGTTTCACTCATGGCACAGCCACATTTCTTATTATGGGCAATATTTGTACACGTCGTTGCCCTTTTTGTGACATAGCACATGGTCGTCCCGATCCGCTTGATAAAAACGAACCCAATCATTTAGCAAATACAATTGCCACAATGCAGTTAAAGCACGTTGTCGTAACATCAGTTGATCGAGATGATCTTCGCGATGGTGGCGCGACTCATTTTGGTCGTTGCATAGCCGAGATTCGTAGGCTGTCGCCACAAACAACGATCGAAGTGCTGGTGCCAGATTTTCGTGGCCGTATGGATATTGCTTTGGATGAATTAGCAAAAAGCCCACCGGACATTTTTAACCATAATTTAGAAAGTATTCCGCGTCTATATAAAGCCGTTCGCCCTGGCTCTGATTATCAATGGTCATTACAGTTAATTAAAAAATTTCAAGAAATGCATCCAAATATCCCTACAAAATCGGGTTTAATGTTAGGATTAGGTGAAACATTGCAAGAAGTACAGCAAGTAATGCAAGATTTACGCGATCATGGTTGCCAAATGTTGACGCTAGGTCAATATCTACAACCTAGCCGCCATCATTTAGCTGTAGAGCGATTTGTAACACCGGACGAGTTTAACCAATTAGCGATATTGGGTAAAAAAATGGGGTTTGAACATGTAGCAAGTGGACCAATGGTGAGATCGTCATACCATGCAGATCTACAAGCACAAGGCAAGCTTGTTTCATAGGACAAGATGGTGTCAAGGAATTAGGAAAGAAAGTTCAAAATGGTAAGCTAAGCTGTACAAGAGCCAGGATTTAACAACATATGTTATAGTTTTATTGATAATAGGTAAGCCATGCATGTTACGGCTGTATCTTGATACTCAAAGCAATGCCGATTATGCTAGGGTTTGGCGATTCCCACCTAATTTTGGGGGTAAGAATATATTGTTTGGTATGTTAAGGTAGATTGTATACGTACAGTTTGAAGGAATAATTTATGGTAAAAGAAGTCTCGGAAATATTAGCATACCAACTCCCAGAATTGATTTCGCCGCGAAAGGCGGCTGATAT
>CAYSGK010000060.1:0-10478 GCA_964430395.1 uncultured Methylophaga sp. | reverse complement strand
ATTTAATTAACCTAATGGAATGCGACCTTTGCACGATAAGTATTTTGCGTCAGGACAAGGAAAAAATAGTTTAAAAATCGCAGTTTACTGGTGTAAATGAGCATTTTGAAGCTATTCTTAACGCCGGCATGGCGAAACGAACCGCCAGGGTCTAAAGACAACTCGTGCAAAGATCTCTCTGAATGTGTTATTTCCGTCCTTAACCGCAGAAGGAGGATTAAAGTATTTTGCCAACCAAAACTTTTTATCTGAAAATTACCTCACGTCGTAGCTTGATAGCTCACCAGCGAAATATAATTTTAACGACTATACGCTGATACAGCTTTTTTATTTAAATTGATTTTTTTTAGCTGTTTTTGCAATGTATCTTTTTCTTTCATGCATTGCCGTCCAAGCACCTGATTGATATCAATGATTTCTTCTAAGATCTCTCTTATTTTATTATCATCCGCTTCCGCTTCAAGCGGGAAAACGGCATCCAAAAGCGGTTCGCGCTGTCGCTCAAGCTGAATAATGTCATTCCACAAGGCTCCTTCTGCTTTCTTTTGCATCTGCACTGTTATCGACAGTGCATGTTGTAATATATTTAAGACTTTTTGATTATTCATACTAAATATTAATGAAACTCTACAGGAATACTATCCCATCCAGCTTTAACCTCAGATAATAATTGAATAACCTCATCTAGGATATCACTGTCATTTTTAAGGTTGGCCATTAATAATTGTCGAGTCATGTAGTCATATAAGGCATCGAGATTAGTTGATATTTCCCCACCTTTGTCCATATCTAAACTTGATCGTAAACCACCTATAATATCTATAGCCCATGTTATTTGTCGGCCTTTTTCTGCTATTTCTCCCCGAGAGATACACCCCTTTGCAACGACAAGTTTTGAGGTCGCCCCTTCCATCAACATTTGAATTATTCTGTGTGGAGAGGCATAGTCAATTTCAGCTTCAATTGCTCCACGACCATATCCTTCTAATGCTTTCTTATTTTTTACCATTACATTTATCCTATTCCTAGCCCTTTTACCTTCTAGCTGGTATTGAAGCAAGTTGTTGTGTTAGAAAACTTCCCGTCGCATTTAAATTACTTACAAGTGTATCCATAGCCGTAAATTGCGCTCTAAGTCTTCTTTCCACCTGTTGAAGTCGTGACTCAAATCTACCCCTTTGCTTATCGATACTATCAATTCGAGAAGATAAGCCTTTTTCACGATCCTTAATCAAACCATCTGTTGCCAGCCAATTATCTGCCAAAGAGTGGAATCTGGATGCAATACCCTCGTCTGTTGCCGAAAACAGGTTAACAAATGAACTAAAGTCTGAATTTAACGTATTGGTAATTGCAGAGCTATCCACTGACATTTTGCCATTTTTATCAACTGATATGCCTACATCTATTAAATATGAGAAGCTTGATCCCGTAATTGCAGTACCTGAACTTAATACATCAGCTAACTGTCTTTCGATAATTAGCAATGTGTTATCTCCTTCTAATTCACCCGCTCGCTGTGTGTTAATTTCTGTTCGTAAGGCATTATATGAATCCGCAAATTTTTGAACCGACTCTTGGATTGCTGTGTCGTCCCGGGTAATATTAAGTGTTGATGCTCCCAATGACTTTGCAGAAATTGCAACCCCTTCTAAAGCAGTTGAAATGGTATTTGAACTACTGGTGACAGTAAAACCATCAATTTCAACCACAGAGTCTGCCGCAGTTGAAATGGCAGGACGATGTACAACACCTCCGCCGGTATCGAATGCAAGAGAAGACAAGCCGGCATCATCCGTATTATTACCATCAGAATCACCCGCTACCGTAATTTTTAACGCATTCGCGGTGCCTGTATTATCTGACGATAAAACAAGATGCGCACCTGCATCATCGGTCACAATTGTTGCTGTTACCCCACTATTATCTGTAGCACTATTAATGGCATCTCGGATCCCAGCAGCACTACTATTTGTTGCATTAATGGCGACATCAAAACTGTTTGTGCCAGAAGAAATTGTGAGTGTACCTTCCCCAACAATAGAATTTGAATCGGTAAAAGCCTTTGTTGCGATCTTATCTCTTTCTGCTAATGCTGCTACATTTATTGCATAAGAACCTGCTACAGCTGAACTATCAGCTGTAGCAGAAAATATTGCATCATTAGCTGATGATGTTTGAAAAACTTTAAAACTGTTAGAACCACTTAAATCATCCATTGCCGTTTGAAAATCTGACAACTTACTTTTTAATGATCCATAAGCACTAATTTGCGCATTTATTGTCTCAGTCTTAGTGTCCAGATTATTAAGTGGGCGTCGTTCAAGAGCCACCAATTGGCTGATAATATTATTAATATCAAGTCCTGAACCCACACCTGATGCCTGTATTGCCATGATGACCTCTTATTAACTTAAAAATATCCTAAATATGTTAGGCAAAAATCAAGCCAAACTTATATTGTTGCTTTAACAAGAATGCCTTTCGTCTCATCTTGGCTGATCGCGCTTCGTGCGTTTAATATTTCATCAGAAGGAAATTGGCGAATAATCTCATCCGTTTCAGAATCTCGCACGATAACTACGGAAGAGCCACTTTTCTCATCAATAGTAAACTGCAAACTCCGATCAATATTCTGCATATAGTTATTGATTTCTGATACTTTATCTTGCAGTTGCTGTAAAGATTCTTCTTTTGCCTGCTCCGTTGCCATAGCATTGGTTTTATTATTGTCGTCAACACTCTTTTTCGCAAGCGCACCATCGGCAACGATTTTAGTTTGTAGGCTCTCACTTTTTATTTCAGTTGCCTTTTGTGGCGGTTGACTATTTGTTATCTGTAAATAAGTCATAACCCTACCCCTTTTTTTGAATTTTAACTATGCCTTAAATGTCCTTTCTACTTGGTAATAAGGCTGGAGGAAGGCAAGAATGCTTCCTCCAGCCTTATTTAGGCTCTTCATTGTTATCTTAATAAGCCTAATGCAGATTGGGGTACAGCATTTGCTTGGGACAGAATAGAAACACCTGCTTGTTGTAAGATTTGAGCTCGTGTTAATTTTGCTGTTTCAGCAGCGAAGTCAGCATCTAAAATTCGGCTTCGTGATGCTGAGAGACTTTCTGCATTTACAGATAAGGTTGAAATAACAGATTCAAATCGATTAGCAACCGCACCAAAAGTGGCACGTTTTTCACTCACCGTGTCAATCGAGGTTTTTAAAGTGCCAAGTGCCGTAGCTGCAGCACCAGAAGTTGATACATCTACATTGGTATAACCCACAATTGAAGTTAAGTCTACAGCAGAAATTGAAACCGTGTCACCATTGTTTGTACCAACTTGAAGGGTGAGCGCCCCTGTTCCATCTAATAACTTAGTACCATTAAATTCTGTTTTATCGACAATAGATTGTATTTGTAATTCCAGCTGATCCATCTCAGCAGTAATACCTGTCCTATTAGTTACCGTGCCATTAGCTGATTGAACCGCTAATTCACGCATTCGTTGTAATATATTCGATACCTCACCTGCCGCACCTTCAGCAGTTTGACCAACCGAAATACCATCGGCAGCATTTCGTATTGCTTGGTTGGTACCTCTAAGATCACGAGTCATTTGTTGTGAAGTGAATAGCCCTGCAGCATCATCTTTTGCACTATTGATTCGTAATCCTGATGATAAACGTTGTAACGCAGTATTTAAACTACCTTGTGATTTCATAAGGTTACGTTGTGCATTTAACGATGCAATATTTGTATTTACAATAACAGCCATGAGTATTTCCTCATTATTAATTATCGTAAGATATTCTAATATCTTGACGATTATTACTTAAATCTTTAGCAGATATTCTAATAAAAACTTAGAATTCACTGCCTCCGAAGATAGTAACGACCGTTTATACAAATTCTTTAATTTTTTCTTTTTTTCTTTTTTTAGTTAACAATCTTAATTTTTAATTCATGCTTTACCATCACTAACTCATAATGAGTACATATTTCTTATTGTAATAAATTAAGCGCACTTTGCGGCACAGCATTCGCCTGTGACAAAATAGAAACACCAGCTTGTTGCAAAATTTGGGCTCTGGTCAATTTTGCTGTTTCTGCCGCAAAATCTGCATCTAAAATTCGGCTCCGCGAAGCAGCAACACTTTCTGTAGTATTAGCCAAGGTTGAAATAACCGCCTCAAATCGATTCATAACAGCGCCAAAGGTTGCACGTTTTTCACTCACCGTATCAATCGATGTTTTTAACGAATCCAGTGCCGAGGCAGCTGCTGTAGAAGTTGATACGTCCACATTGGTATAGCCAACTATACTGGTCAAATCTACACCAGTAATTGTTACCGTATCGCCATTATTTGAACCGACCTGAATTGTTAACGACGATGAACCATTGAGTAATTTTGTACCGTTAAATTCTGTTTTATCAACAATAGATTTTATTTGTAGTTCTAATTGATCCATTTCTGCCGTGATACCTGTTCGATTAGTCACTGTTCCATTAGCAGCTTGAACAGCAAGTTCACGCATTCGTTGCAGTATATTCGATACCTCACCTGCCGCTCCTTCAGCAGTCTGACCAACTGAAATACCATCAGCAGCGTTTCGCATTGCTTGCTGTCCACCTCTAAGGTCTCGAGTCATTTGCTCTGAAACAAACAAGCCTGCGGCATCATCTTTTGCGCTATTAATTCTTAGCCCTGATGATAAGCGTTGCAATGAGGTACTCAAGTCACCTTGTGACTTGGTCAAGTTTCGTTGTGCATTTAATGATGAAATATTTGTATTTACAATAACAGCCATAATTATTCTCCTAAATTGTCCTGTCTCTCTCTAAAATAGAGTTGCCATGATAGAAGCACAATATATGCCATAAATTATTATTTTTTATATTTCAATTAGTTATTCCATTAAAGTCAAAATTCCAACGCGTTTAACCACTCATTTACATTGGCTTCAAGAATATAGTTTTGACTGACCCAGTTCCTCAATTTTTTACCCTTTTCTGTTAATGCATCTTTATTGGAGAGTCCTTCCCTTATGGCCAATAACCACTCCTCTTTATTATTGCTTACTCGCATAACAGGAGCTTGATCAAATTTATATGGATATACATCACTACAGATTACCGGCCAGCCCAATATGCCATATTCTAGTATTCGTAAATTACTTTTTGCTCTGTTGAATGGATTATCCTCAAGGGGAGCAACGGCTAAATCCAGATACAAACTCGCCAGTTTCTCCGGGTACTCTTCATATGCAACATAAGAATGAACTTCCTTTACATAAGGGATCAATTCGTCTGGACACATACCAAAAAATACCCAGTCAATTTCCTGTGCCGTTTCCTTCACCACATCAATGATAATTTCCAGATCACCCAAATGTTGTTGCGCACCGGCCCAGCCCACTCTAGGTTTGTCACTTTGATCCCGCAATGATAATAATTTAGCCCAGCGAGCGTATTCCAATCGGTTAGGTATCACAACAATCTCATCAGACAAATCAGCATAGGCTTCTGCTAAAGGTCGGGTGGACACAATAAACCGATCACACCATTTCAACATACGGCGTAAGCGATACCGTGCATCCCGATAGGCCTTGGTTCTGCTAGCACTTTTCTTAGGCATATTATCGACAAGATCATCCAGTCCTGCAATTACGGTGATGCTTGTTTCCGACTTTACTTTTTCTATAAAATCAAGAAAAACATCATTTAGTGTGTTTTGTAATAAAATAATATCTGGTGCTGCTCGATGAAGTTCAAATCTATTTGGAACAAATGGGGTCACTTCTCCTTCATGATTGGGAAGATATATAGTTTCAATTAGACCTTGATGCTCCAATACACGCAGTGGTGCACGTACCCGATAGTCACTATTAGCCAGGTTGTTAAAAGGGAATACCATAATATGTGGGCGAATTTTATAACGCTGATCCCACGAAATCTTGGCATTCACATCAACGGAGTAATCTGCATCCCTCAGCGACAAGTTACAGTTATAATACTGGTCATTTCTACATGGTTCAGGCCACCTCTCTAATAAGTTTGCCTCAACATCTTCGACAAAACTACTGACACCATTTGTTTTTTCGGCGATATCGCTAAACTGGGAAAGTGTTGCATAAGGCGTCCAAATATTTTTTAAACCCATCTCGCCTATTTTCAAACAAAAATCAGCAATACAATATCGGGAATTAGCAAAATGCGTTTCATCCAGCCCCCCAACAGATTTAAAGTCATGAATATTAACCATTAGACATGCTGACGACAAAATAGAATATTGCTGAACTAAATGTGCACGATCCATATAAGCTGAATCTGAAACAGCTTGCCCGGCAAACATGCCTCTTACATCATCAGTGGCACCTAATACACCTCCTCCATACACAACATTCTGATCCATATTCAGAATTCGAGATCCTACTGCACCCACATCTTTTCGTCTTACTAATGATAATAATTCTGGCAACCAATCACCATTAAGCGTTAAGGCTGTATTGGACAAGATGACAATATATTCACCTGAAGCTTGCTCAACACCATAATTGATCATGGCAGAATAATTAGGCTTCTCAAAAGAGTAACATTTAAATCGTTCACCTAAGGCATCACTGAATTCCTGATACAGACCTGCTATATCATCAACATCGCTTTCTTGATCAACAAGAATCAATTCATATTGCTGATCATCTATATTCTGAATCAATTCTTCCACACATCGAGCAATGGAATTTGCATTATTTTTGTTTGCAATAATGATAGAGACTAAAGGTAAAGGTTCATCTTCATATAAATAGATCATATGAAAAGTACGCTTATCTTGTATCGGATTAATCTGAGCACTTATACCTGAACGCAGAAAATGATTATATCGAACGGTCAGTTCATTTTGCTGCAATAACTCTTCATCCATACTAGTCGCTGAACCAATATATAGTATATCTGCTATATGTTCGATTGCTGATTCACCAAACTGTTCATACACTTGAAAAGCCAAATCCGTAGTATGGAGATAAGCAAACTTTGAAAAACCACCCAATATTTCAAGGCTATCTCGCCTAACTATTGCCGCACGCCCAATATATGAAGACGAACGTAATAGTTCCAGATTAAAATCGGGTTTAAATAATAGACCATCTGTATTTTCATCACTATATATAAAGCGTGCTTGAGCATGTTGATTAATGCTTTCTGAAAAGCTTAGTAATGCTTGAGGTACTAATTTATCGCCTGGCAATATTTCCAATACCCAGTCTAACTCTGCCTCAGTTATTGTTTTATTTATATGTTCGTTTAAACTTCCTGTAAGCTCTATCCATTCGATATTTTCAGGAATATCATTAAAAATTTCTGGTTGGGAAATATTACTTAAAATTGTCAATCCCCAGCCACCGTATAGTTGTTGTTGTAGTGAATCCAAGGTGTCTGGCAACAAATTTAACTCGTATTGATTAATAACCATAATTAAATGGAATGTAGGTTCACAATGCCAAGTTGTTACCATTCTTTCAGCCATTATTGCTGCTTGACCTTCTTGTAAGGTGTTTTTTTGAAGCCATTTTTTATCTTGTAGCCCCCGACGATTATGAGTTTTAATAACTTGTTCATCACCTTTCTGTGAGATAAATTTTAGTATGTAATCACACCAATCTTGATTATATTCTGATGATTTCTTTTTAAAAAAAGTGCGTGTTTTTAAAATGAAGTTTCCAACCTGATGCCAGCAATCTGTAATTAATTTTTCTTCATCTTCAAAACGTTCATCTATTGTTTTTTTTGCAATCTCTTCTGCATTAGGCTCGCTAGATAAACAAACCCCTTTACCTTCAATCCAGCTACTCAAATTTTCTCGAAGAAAAGGCGTATCAATCATAATTACAGGACATCCACACCTTAGTGCCTCACCTATAAGTGCTGTAGGCTCATAACAATATAAAATCTCTGAACGCCTCAAAATTGCAGCAATTTCATATGGGGTTAAGTTTTTCTCTTGACCTAAACTTACCGCTCTACTAGCATGTTCAGTTAATATCCCACCTTTGGCCAAATATTTATTGGCATAAAAACAATACCCTTGTCGAACTTGCTCCTTTGGGTTGTTGAAGATAGAGCTATCAATTAGCGGTACGCTTAAAATAGGTATATCCTTACTTTGTGAGACATAATGGTCTGAGAATGCAAATAATAAGTCTGAATCATCAAAATTATCATCACCACCAAGATGCCCAGCCTGATTCAATAACCACCTTGTTACGTACGGCATGTGAAGTGGATTTCCTGAAATAATCTCTGGATATACAACTATCGGTAATATATTTAGTTTCTGATGCCGTAATACATCACTTTCTCTTAATATCGGTGTACGTAAAAAATTACTTTCTTCTGTACATCCAAGTAAATAAGCTTCTGCTCCCATCACATTTAAAGCATGACACAGATGATGCAATGCTCTAATCCCGGCAGACTTATGAGTAAAATTAACCGTGTATATATAATAAGGCGAATGCGCGGTCTCAAAGAAGCTTCTCTCGGCCATTAAGTCTTCACTCATTACACCCCCCCTATTTTATTTATGCAATCAATAATTGCTGCTGGTGTATACGCTATTTCTCCATCTAAAAACATCTCCGAGTCATACCCCCACATTGCCATAATGTAATAAATACCATTCGCTCGTGTAGCTACACTATCTGCCAGGGTATCTCCAATATATACCGTATTACTTGTATCAAGTTGGTGAATATTGATAATGTGAGCTATCAGGTCTTTTTTACTATCCGTATGAGAAAATAAATCTAAAGCATATACTTCCTCAAAATATTTTCCCCAAGAAAAATATTCAATGATTTTTCTTGTGGGAATAATTCTCTTATTTGTTGCCAAATAAAGTGTGTGTCCCGCTTTATAAAGATGATCTAGTAATTCGTTCACGCCATCAAATGCTGTTGTGATTTTATAGCCGGCACTATCATAATTATCTTTGAATGCTGCGGAGATAGCCGCTAACGTCTCTCTATCTACTGTACCCGACAACATCACTATCAACTCATTCAATGGTGGTCCAATGAGTGTGGATGTAAGCGGCAACTTCATTGTCACATTACAGTGCTTAAATGCATCGTCAATCGCTTGAAGAATACCAGATGATGAATCAACCAAGGTACCATCAAGATCGAAAATTATGTCCAATCGATCACCCCATTTAATTGGGATTGAAATACTATTAATTCATCTTCTGTTAACTCTTTTATACAGCCTAATTTATAAGCGGCTTCAATATTATCTTCATAGATTAAAGCAAGCAATGTCTCTGCTCTTGGGCTTAATTTAGCTGTTTTAAATATCGGCGCACGGCTCTCTAAATAATAGTGTAATTTCTCATGTACGCTCTTAATATACCTTTTCGAGTCAACATAACTCGACGTATTTATCGTGTGATATATTCTTGCGGGAAGTGATGTAAGAATATAAAAATTTGAGGGTTTATTAAGCAATTCATTTAAAATCTTATCGTATATCTTATACTGATAGACAGGAAGAAGTTCTGTCACCCATCGTTCATGCTGTTCATCTGGAATCAAAAATACATCCGCCGTATCTTTAAGAATCGAAGTGTTCCACACCTCAATATTACTTAAACAAATACCATAAATATTGTAAACTTTGTAGCCAATTTCTTGAGCGTAATCATATAAAGAAGTGCTTGTTATGCTCTCTCCTCTAAATTTAAAGCTTAACGCATTATGGCAATACTCCATCACCATAAACGGTTTATTCCGCTTAATTAATTGTTGTGCACCATCCATTGCCAAAATTTCTGCACCCTCGATATCAAGTTTTATTAAATCGATATTGGCCTCATTCGCAAGCACATCATCAAGCGTTGTCAATTCAACAGCGGTTTTCACAAAGTTATCACCTACTTGGCAATAATCCATGCCTGCTGTGTGCTGCAAACTACCTGCCCCCCACACCTCCGTATCAATAAATTCTGCCAAGCCATTTGTATTTGAAATTGCACAGTTAAACAACTCAACGCGATCTTCATTTTTAAATTTATCTAGAGCAAAATCATAAATTTTCTTAGATGCCTCAAAACCAAATACCTTACCTTTAGTGAAATTAAGCATAAGTTCAGCTTGCATACCAATGTTAAAGCCTAAATCAATCGCATTTGAATTATCCTCAAGTACTAAAGAGTAAAATTCTTTGAAAAATTCAGTATCATTATAAAAATGTGCCGTTCCAGACTCATGTGTAACCGCTTCATATGCAATAGTTTGAAATAAAGTAAGGTGGTTCATTGTATCCTCATTGTTATTAAGAGAGACCTTTGCACGAGTCGTCTTTTCCGCCATGCCTGCGTTAAAAATAGTTTCAAAATGCTCATTTACACCAGTAAACTGCGCTTTTTCAACTATTTTTGCCTTGTCCTGACGCAAAATACTTATCGTGCAAAGGTCTCTAAGAGT
>CAYSGK010000059.1:4880-10488 GCA_964430395.1 uncultured Methylophaga sp. | reverse complement strand
GTTTGGGTAATTTTGGTGCTGCAGGTGCCGCCATTATTTTACCTAGTATTGCGTTAATTTTTGGTGATGAAAATGGTTGGCGTTATGCCATTGCTTTGACGGGTGTGATCGCGCTGGTTTATGCCTTTGTCTACTATGCCACTGTTTCTGATACACCAAAAGGATCCACCCATTTTAAACCCAAAAAATCAGGTGGTCTGGAAGTGACAAGCAAGGGCGATTTGTTTTTCTATCTATTTATGAATATTCCTATGTATGCTGCTCTTGCAGTATTGACTTGGAAACTTTCTCCCAGTGGTGTCAGTTTGCTTTCTAGCGAGATTGTACAGTCTATCTATATCGGGTTATTCATCTTGTATTTTTATCAGGCTTATCATATTTACCAAGTCAATAAAGATATTTTCATTCGGCCTGTACCTGAAATTCATCGCTATAAATTTAAACAGGTTGCAGTGTTGGATTTAGCTTATATGGTGGCATTTGGTTCTGAACTTGCTGTTGTATCTATGTTACCTTTATTCTTCAGTCAGACTTTCGATATCAGCGCCGTTGAGGCTGGGTTATTAGCCTCTGGGTTTGCTTTTATGAACTTTATATCACGGCCGACCGGTGGCTTGTTAAGTGATCGCTTTGGTCGAAAAGCTGCATTGAATTTTTGTCTTGCAGGCTTGGCTGTCGGTTATTTTGTAATGAGTCAAATTACATCTGAATGGCCAATTGCATTAGCCGTATTAGCCTCAATGGCATGTGCTTTTTTTGTCAATGCTGGTTGTGGTGCTGTATTTGCCGTTGTGCCGTTAATTCAACGTCGTTTAACGGGGCAAATAGCTGGCATGGCGGGTGCCTACGGTAATATTGGAGCGCTCATCTTTTTGACCATATTATCATTGGTAGCCACAGAAACATTCTTCCTTGTTATTGGAAGCACGGCGATCATTACGCTCATTGCCGTTCAATTTATGGATGAACCAAAAGGTCAAATGGCAGAAATTCTGCCGGATGGTACGGTGCAAATGATTGATGTACACTGATCTTAAAAAAGATGTGAACAATGACAGCAACACTAAAATTTTCAGTCGGCTCATTTTCAGATAAAGGGCTTAAAGAAGAAAACCAAGATTCTTTAGCGCACTTTATTCCTGAAAATATCAATCTATTAACAGGGAAAGGGGCCGCCTTTGCTCTGGCAGATGGGGTAAGTAGTAGCAATGAAGCCAAGCAGGCTAGTCAAGCTTGCGCTACTGGCTTTATGGAAGATTATTTCAGCACGCCTGATTCATGGTCGGTAAAAAAATCTGGAGGAAAGGTACTAACCGCGATAAATAATTGGTTATTTAGTCAAAGCAATCAGTTTCATTCTGTTGATCGTGGTCTAGCCAGTACATTTTGTGGACTTGTAATTAAGTCGACCACCGCGCACCTTTTTCATGTCGGTGATTCTCGTATTTATTTATTCCGTGATAATTCACTTGAACAATTAACCACCGATCATCGTATTCATCTACCCGGCAAGCAAGAATATCTTGGACGCGCCATGGGCATTGATTATCGACTGGATATTGATTACAAATCATTAACTGTTGAAATGGGCGATATCTTTTTTATCTCAACGGATGGTGTTCATGACTATTTGTTAGATAAGAAAATTCGAGAAACGTTTAACTCGGGTGAAGCAGATCTGGATAAACTTTGTGAGCAACTGGTTAAGCAGTCTCTAAAAAATGGTAGCCTTGATAATGCGAGTTGTCTCGCAGTTAAGATTTTAGCATTACCCTCTCAGGATCGCGATGAAGCTTATTCGCAATTAACTAAGCTACCATTTCCTCCTGAACTCTATGAAGGTGTGATATTAGATGGTTACCGTGTCACCAGAGAATTACATGCCAGTTCAACCAGTCAACTCTATTTAGCCATTGATACTGATAGCAATGAAAAAGTCGTGCTTAAAACACCTTCCATCAATTTTGAGGATGATCCGGCCTATCTGGAACGTTTTCAAATGGAGGAATGGATAGGTCGGCGAATTGATAGTCCACATGTCATTCGTACCATTGAGCAAACCCGACCTCGCCATTTTCTTTATTATGTGATGGAATTTATTGAAGGGAAAACCCTTGAACAATGGATCGCTGATCAAACAGAAACTAATCTGACCGTTATTAGAAATATTGTTTCACAGGCTGTTTCAGGGCTACGCGCATTCCATCGATTGGATATGCTTCATCAAGATATCAAGCCAGGTAATATTATGATTACCAATGAAGGTTTGGTCAAAATTGTTGACTTTGGATCCACAAAAATTGCTGGTATGGCTGATGTTGCCACCCCTATCGAACGAAAAGAATTACTCGGCACCAAACACTACACCGCACCTGAATATCTTATTCATGGCAGTGGCACAACAAAATCTGATCTATTTGCCCTAGCTTGTGTCACTTATGAAATGATCACTGGTAAATTACCCTATGGTAAGGCCATTGCCAGTGCCACAACTGAAGCGGCTTTTAAAAAGCTGAAATATATCCCCATCAGCCGTCATGTCAGCAATATACCTAACTGGGTTGATCGTGCCATAGAAAAGGCGGTAGAAATTAATCCTCATAACCGATATGACAAAATGTCAGAACTTGAAAGTGATTTACGAAAACCTAATCCGGACTTTTTAAAAGAATCATCTCGTTCCTTATTGGAGCGAAATCCACTTGCTCTCTGGAAGTATATTTCGATGCTACTTTTTATCAGCAACTTAGTACTGATATTTCTGCTTAAACATTAATATCCCCGTGACCATTCAGTCTGCATCGTTTGAACAGGCCATTTTATCGCCCCAATTGTGTGCAGCTAAATATCTTGCGCGCTTAAGTGGTGCGACACTGCTACTTTTTTGATAAATACTTAGCAGCTATCCCATTGTTTTATATAAAGTTTCGTCTCTGGCATAATTCTTGTTATTAGCTGATTACGTGTGCTTTTACATGTTTATCAATTTAGCTTAAAGAGAGAGTAATATGTCTTATTTAGAACCCACAGAATTTGTAACCAAAATGGTCGATGCAGGTGAATCAAAAGCCTATATGTCAACCAAAGATACGTTAATCCGTGCATTTATGGCCGGAGCGATGCTGGCTTTAGCGGCTGTTTTTGCTATTACTGTAGCAATGAAATCTGGCTCACCACTTCTTGGAGCCGTTTTATTCCCTGTTGGCTTTATCATGTTGTATTTAATGAAGTTTGATCTGTTAACAGGTGTTTTTACTCTAGTCCCACTAGCTCTACTCGATAAAAGACCAGGGGTAACAACAGGTAGTGTTTTGCGCAACTGGGGATTAGTATTTTTGGGTAATTTAGGTGGCGCATTAACGGTTGCCTTTATGATGTCCTTTATCTTAACATATGGTTATCAAACTGATGGTGGGGCTATTGCTGCCAAAGTAGGCCATATTGGTGAGCATCGGACATTAGGATATAAAGAATTTGGTATAGGCGGCTGGTTCACTATTTTTATTCGTGCCATGCTGTGTAACTGGATGGTATCAATGGGTGTGGTTGGTGCGATGATTTCCAGCTCGGCAACTGGTAAGATGTTAGCGATGTGGATGCCGATCATGCTGTTCTTTTTTATGGGTTTTGAGCATTCAATTGTAAATATGTTCTTATTTCCATTTTCCATGATTATGGGTGGTGGTTTTACACTTGCGGATTATATCGTCTGGAATGAACTACCTACCGTATTAGGAAATCTATTCGGTGGATTCATTCTTGTTGGTTTACCGCTTTATTACACCCATGTTAAAACAAGTGCTGAACGTAAGTTAAAATAAAATTTATTATTTCACCACAGAGACATAGAGCGCACCGAGAAACGCATTCCAAACTCCGTACGCTCTGTGTCTCTGAGGTAAATGATTATTGAGTTTAAATGCCAGATTCATTAACCATTTCTGTTGGGCAACATTCTGATAAAGGCCGCAAGAAAATTAATCAAGATTTTCATGGGGTTTCTATTCCCGATGATAGTCTACTAACATCAAAAGGCGTAGCAATAGCATTAGCTGATGGCATTAGTAGTAGTAATGTCAGCCAGATTGCCAGCGAGGCCAGTGTTCGCGGTTTTTTAGACGATTATTTTTGTACATCTGAAGCATGGTCAGTTAAAAAATCTGCCCATCGCGTACTGACGGCCACCAATTCTTGGTTGCATTCACAAAGCCAAAGAAGTCATCACCGTTTCGATAAAGATAAAGGCTACGTCTGCACCTTTAGCGCCATCGTTATTAAGTCCACAACGGCACATCTTTTTCATATTGGTGATACACGAATCTATCGTCTGCGTAATAATGTACTCGAAAAACTTACTGAAGATCACCGTTTGTGGGTATCTGATGAAAAAAGCTATTTGAGCCGCGCATTAGGCATTAATCAAAAACTTGAAATTGATTATTCAACGCTGTCTGTTGAAAAAAACGATGTTTTTGTCTTGGCAACAGATGGTGTCTATGAATATGCCAGCCGCGAATTTATTATAAATACCATTGATTCACATGGTGTAAATTTAGATGCTGCGGCAAAAGCCATCGTAAATGAAGCCTATGCCCAAGGCAGCATCGATAACTTGACCATTCAAATTGTAAGAGTGGATAGTCTGCCCCAACAAGATGCCAATGAAATACACCAGCAATTAACCGAGCTGCCTTTCCCGCCCATATTAGAAGCACGGGCTAAATTTGATGGTTACACTATTATACGAAGCTTGCACGCTTCAAGCCGTAGCCATGTTTATCTTGCTGTTGACAATGAAAGCAATGCTCAAGTTGTGATTAAAACGCCCTCTATCGATCTCCAGGGTGACCCAGCTTATTTGGAACGTTTTTTGATGGAGGAATGGATCGCGCGCCGCGTCAATAGCCCCTTTGTTTTAAAGCCTTGTTCCCCTTCTCGCAAACGAAATTATCTTTATATCGTGATGGAATTTATTGAAGGTCAAACGTTGACTCAGTGGATGCAAGATAATCCTAAACCAGATGTAGAAGTCGTTCGTGGCATTGTCGAACAAATATCTAAAGGTCTATTAGCATTCCATCGCCTTGAAATGTTGCATCAAGACTTAAGGCCTGAAAATATCATGATCGATAATACCGGCACGGTGAAAATTATTGATTTTGGCGCCACTAAAGTGGCGGGTATTGATGAAATATCTAGCCCCATCGATCATGCCGATATCCTAGGAACTGCACAATTTACTGCACCAGAATATTTCTTAGGTGAAAGTGGCACATCTCGATCTGACTTATTTTCTTTGGCGGTGATTACTTATCAAATGTTAGCGCAAGGTCGTTTGCCCTATGGCGTTCAAGTCTCACAAGCACGTACAAAGTCAGCACAAAATAAATTGAGTTATCAATCTGTACTTGATGATGACCGCGAAATCCCCGCTTGGATTGATCACACACTCAAAAAAGCACTGCATCCTGACCCTTATAAGCGTTATGAAGAATTGTCAGAGTTTATGTTCGATCTCCGTCAGCCAAACCAAGCTTTTTTAAATAAGACAGCCCCTCCACTTATGGAAAGAAACCCAGTACTTTTCTGGAAAAGTGTCTCTTTTATC
>CAYSGK010000059.1:0-4780 GCA_964430395.1 uncultured Methylophaga sp. | reverse complement strand
TTAATATATAAAAATAGATGAAATAAAAACCATACCGCCTTACACTAAGTCATTAACCTTTCGAATGACGGTGTGTTCTTGAAACTTTCTACACTGACAATTCAACAAAAAATCACTACTTTATTGCTAGTGTATTTTGTTATCGCTTTTGTTGCTATAGCCTCGACCTTGCACGTATCTCGACGTTTAGAAGGTGGTGTTGCTGCAATTAACGATGCAGGTAGCGAGCGCATGCGATCCTATCAAATTGGTTTTTTACTAGCTCAAAGCATCGACCAACCATCAGCTACATTAACCGATGAGATCCAGCAAGTCATTACTAAATTTGAACAAACCTTAGTTCTTTTAGAAAAGGGAGATTCTGACCGCCCCTTATTGTTACCAAAGGATAAAGATATTCGCCAAGCATTAGATGAAATACAACAAACGTGGCTACAGCAAAATAAACTCAGTGTTAATGATATTTTAAAGGAAATTGACAAAGAAAAGGCCACACAATTATTAAATAAGTACAGTGTTCAATTGCGAGATTCTGTCACCAGTATTGATGGCCTTGTACGGATGATAGAAAACAGCCAAGCACAATCTACACGACTATTACGATCGTTCCAGAACGGCTTAGTTGGTTTGGCATTCATTGGGACAATTTTGCTGATCTCATTATTCACCAAGATGGTCATAACGCCTGTTCAACGCCTAAAAGAAGGTCTTGATATAATGGGGCAAGGAGATTTCAGCATCCGCCTTCCCGTGACAAGTCATGATGAATTAGGCGATTTGGCTGGTGGATTTAATCATATGGTTAAGCAACTCCAAGAACTCTATGCCACTCTTGAAGATCGCATTAGAACAAAAACTAATACTTTAGAAATCAAAAGCCGAGAGTTAGCAGCCCTCTATGATACTGCATCATTTGTCAATACTGCTCCTGCTACAGATGTGTTATGTGATGTTGTTCTCCAAAAAATGGTCGAGTTATTTAATGCTCCTGCAGGAATGGTTAGGCTAGTTGATCCAAAAGGCTTAAGACTTCCCATTGTCGCCCACTCGGGTCTTTCGGATGAATTTCTTAACAAAGAAAACTATCTCCAGTGTGGCGAATGTCTATGTGGTGAAACGGTCAATAATGAAGAAGCCACTAGCTGTTCTAGTCTGTCTGTTGAAGAGGGTGGATTACTTGTAAATAACACCTGTAAAAAAGAAGGCTTTCATGGCGTAGTGTCTGTTCCTGTTAAAGCGAGACAGCAAGTCATTGGCGTATTTAATTTATTTTTTCATCAACCGCGTATCCTTCCCAGAACAGAGGTCAAGTTATTAGAAACTGTCAGCCAGCATCTTGGCTCGGCTATTGAGAACCAACTATTTGTCGACCGTGAAAAAGAAATGGCCATTTCAGAAGAGCGCAATTTACTCGCACAAGAACTACATGACAGTATTGCCCAATCACTCGCTTTTTTAAATATTCAAGTACAATTATTGCAAGACGCATTGAGCAAAGGTGAAACACCGCGCATCAACGAAACCTTGTCTCAAATTAGAGAGGGGATCCAAGAAAGCTATGATGATGTTCGAGAGTTGTTAGTTCATTTTCGCACAAGAATAGAACATGATGATATTGATGTGGCGATTCGGGATGCCTTAGAAAAATTTGAAGGGCAAACAGGTATTAGCACACACTACCAGTTTGAAGGCACAGCATTAACATTTCAACCTGAGATAATCTTACAGTTTTTGCATATTGTTCATGAGTGTCTTTCTAATATTCGCAAGCATTCAAAGGCATCTAATGTTGATGTCCATTTGTCGCACGGCAATAACTGTCAATTAATCATCCACGATGATGGTGTTGGTTTTAATAGCGCTAAAGATGCCGGTGAAACACATGTTGGCCTACGCATTATGAAAGAGCGCACCCACCGCATTAATGGCTCTTTAACCGTCGATTCATCACTTGGTAATGGAACAACGATATGCTTATCATTGCCACTAGTAACACCCATTTTGACTAAGGAAGCATCGCCGATATGAACACTATCCGTATTTTATTAGTAGATGACCATAATTTATTTCGTAGTGGGATCAAATCGCTACTTGACAGCCAGCAAGGTTTTGAGGTGGTCGGCGAGGCGGGAGATGGGCTTGAAGGTGTTAAAAGAGCTAAACAGACTCAACCTGACATCGTATTGTTAGATCTCCATATGCCTGGAACTAGCGGCCTTGAAGCATTACAAATGCTAACTGATGAGATGCCTGAAACAGTGGTATTAATGCTAACCGTTTCAGAAGATGCACAAGACTTAATACAAGCATTACGTAGCGGAGCACGTGGCTATTTACTTAAAAATATTGAGATTGATTTTCTAGTTGATTCCATTCACAAAGCTATTAATGGTGAGTCTGTTATGTCATCCCAAATGTCAGCGACCCTTATAGATGCAGTACGTGAGCCGGTTGCTAAACAAGCGACTGAAAAACAATCCGTAAAATTAACACCTCGTGAAAGCCAAATCATCGGCATGCTGGCTCAAGGTGAAAGCAATAAAAGCATTGCCCGCACCCTTGATCTGGCCGAATCTACAGTCAAAATACACGTGCAAGGTATATTACGAAAACTCAATATTTCCAGTCGTGTTCAAGCTGCCGTTTATGCTGTTGAACATGGACTTATGCCCAGAACATAAAAATATTTTCCTATTGTTGTGGTTTAACTTTTAACTGGTTCCGTCATCGCCTCCACCCTACCCAAAAGAACTAGTTCCTTTTTTTTCAAAACCTATACTTCAGGAGAATAGGTTGTTGTAAGGAATAAGCCTATCCTAACACTATAGAAATTTAGTAATTAGGAGAGTGCAATGGCTACTCAAAAAGCAAAGGCTTGGTCAGTTACAGCATTAAGCACATTATCTTTCACTGTCTGTTTTATGATTTGGGTAATGTTTGCTGTTATCGGTATTCCGATCAAAGAAATGCTCCATTTAAATGAAACCCAATTTGGTATTTTGATAGCAATGCCTATTTTAACGGGTTCATTATTCCGCTTACCTATTGGGATCTTGACAGATATTTACGGTGGTCGAATAGTTTTCTTTGGTTTAATGATTTCCACCGTTTTTCCTATTTGGCTTCTATCTATTGGCACGGCATATTGGCATTTTTTAGTCACAGCGTTATTTGTAGGTCTTGCAGGCGCATCCTTTACTGTGGGTATTGCCTATGTTGCTCGTTGGTTCCCTAAAGAGCAACAAGGTACCGCAATGGGGATCTTTGGTGCCGGTAATGCCGGTGCAGCTTTGACCAAGTTAATAGCGCCAAGCATTGTTGTAGCGTATGGCTGGACTATGGTGCCTAAAGTGTATGCGGTTTTAATGACCGTAATGGCGCTTGCATTTTGGTTTTTCACATACGACGATGCCAGCCATAAAGTCGATAAAAAATTCAACTTAAAAAAAGAACTCAAAGCATTGGAAGACCCTGGTGTATGGAAACTTTGCCAGTATTATTCTGTTGTATTTGGTGGGTTTGTAGCATTAGCGCTATGGATGACTGAATACTATGTCGAAGAATATGGTTTTGATCTTCAAACCGCCGCTGTGCTAGCTGCAGCTTTTTCATTACCTGGCGGTATTTTACGTGCTTTAGGTGGCTTTTTCTCTGATAGATTTGGCGCACACACTGTCACTTGGTGGATTTTATGGATCTCTCTTGCATGCTTATTTTTCTTATCTTATCCACAAACAGAATTAACCATTCATACAGTAACAGGTCCTGAAAGCTTTCATATTGGATTAAGCCCCACAATTTTCACCATCTTAATGTTTACCATTGGGGTAGCCTTTGCAATCGGTAAAGCCTCTGTCTTTAAATATATTTCCGATGATCATTTTGACAATATTGGTGTGATTTCAGGAATTGTCGGTCTGGCCGGCGGCATGGGAGGATTTTTCCTACCGATTATGTTTGGCGCCTTAGTTGACCTAACAGGTGTTAGATCTACAGTATTTATGTTGATGTTTGGTGTTGTTTGGGTGTCACTTATTTGGATGTACTGGACTGAAATCCGTCCTATGAAAGTTGAACGCCACCAGCTCTATTTAGCAAAAAAAGCAGCTGAAGCGGCTGAATAATAATTTAAGGGGAATATTATGGCTAAAGATTTAAGAAATTGGGATGTCGAGAACGAACAGTTCTGGGGATCTGAAGGCAAACATATTGCCAGCAGAAACCTTTGGATATCGATTCCAAGTCTATTAAGTGGCTTCGCTGTTTGGTTAATGTGGGGCATTATTACAGTGCAAATGCTCAACCTGGGTTACGGCGGGTTCGAAAAATCACAATTATTTACCTTAGCCGCGATTGCTGGTCTTTCGGGGGCAACATTACGTATACCGTCAACTTTCTTTATTCGTTTGGCGGGTGGCAGAAATACCATTTTCTTAACAACATCATTGTTGATTTTGCCTGCCTTAGGTGTGGGTATAGCATTATCTAATCCTGATACACCTTTCTGGCATTTTCAAGTTTTAGCATTATTATCTGGTTTTGGTGGTGGTAACTTTGCCTCCTCAATGTCAAATATCTCTTTCTTCTACCCTAAAAAGATTCAAGGTTATGCTTTAGGCATGAATGCTGGTCTAGGCAACTTTGGTGTAACTACCATGCAGGTCTTAATTCCACTTGCAATGACGATGGCTGTTGCCTTAACTGGTGATTCAATGACCTTGCAAATTGCCTCTGGAACACTTATTGGAAAAATTCCTGCAGGCACTGAAACCTATATCCA
>CAYSGK010000058.1:9456-10587 GCA_964430395.1 uncultured Methylophaga sp. | reverse complement strand
TTTTCACCACATTTGGCTTCATGATCTTTTTTCATGTTTTCACCACATTTGGCTTCATGATCTTTTTTCATGTTTTCGCCGCACTTAGCTTCATGCTCTTTTTTCATATTTTCGCCACATTTAGCTTCGGCCTCTTTTTTCATATTTTCACCGCATTTAGCTTCAGCAAGTTGCATGTAACCACTCGATAATTCAGTTGATGCAAACGGGTTCGACGTATCAGCAGTGGCTAAGGTTGGAGATAAAGCAAAGCTTGCAGTAAGTGCCGCACTTGCTGCCAGTGCGATAGTTGTTTTATTAGTAGTAATAGACATCATAAATTTCCTATAGTATTGTTGAGTATAAATTAAGCGGTCATTTATGACCCGGCTTGCAAAGATAGACCACCTTAAAATCAATTTGTTACAAAAAAGTATGCAATTTTCTTTAAAACCAAAACCGAATGATGAAAAAGAGTTGATTAAACAATTAATTAACGGAGATCAGCATGCATTCGAAAAAGTGGTTACAGAAAATCACAACATAATGATATCAGTAGCAAGAGCCATAGTCGGTGATGCTTTTGCGGATGAGGTGGTGCAAGAGGCATGGATTTCATCAATTAAAGCCTTACCCAAATTTGAGGGTCGCTCTTCACTAAAGACATGGTTACTTCACATTGTAAGTAATGGTGCCAAAAGTCGCGTTAAACGTGAAAACAAGCATAGTTCGCTAGATGACGGATGGCAAGCCATTTCTTCAGATAAGTTTGATAGCACAGGTCATCGTTATGATGATGTTTTACCTTGGGAAAATGCAACACCTGAGGCCGTACTAGCCAATGAGCAATTACAATCCATCATAGAAGACAACTTTCAGAAATTGCCGCCTCAGCAGCGCGCCGCACTGACACTCTATGATATAGAAGGTATCGAAATGAAAGAAATTTGTAACATTTTAGATGTGTCCGCGTCTAATGTACGGGTATTACTGCATCGGGCAAGAACCACCTTGCATCACAGCATAGAAAAATATCAGAATGGTAAATAGAATGTATCAATGTAAAGACGTTGTAGAAGAAATAAATGACTATATCGATGGCGAACTTCCGCTAGTCAAACGTATGGATTTGTTTTTTCATCTTTTAATTTG
>CAYSGK010000058.1:3113-9356 GCA_964430395.1 uncultured Methylophaga sp. | reverse complement strand
GTTTTCCTCGTATAAAAAGCACCTTACCTCATGGTTATGAGATAGTTCGGTTTGGTTTGGGTATTTTTGCCGACAAATTGGCATGGCTTGTGGGCATCGTTGATGAAAATGACAACCCTCTGGTGGATTAGTGGCTGATGGTAATTCACCTTCTAATCGAATGATATCACGCTGCTTATCTTTATCTATTTCTGGAACAGCGGCCAACAAAGCCTGTGTATAGGGATGCTTCGGTGAGTTTAGCACTTTCTCGCGTTCACCTTGTTCGACGATACGCCCTAAATACATCACGGCCACACGATGTGCTAGATAGTTTACTACAGCAATATTATGACTAATGAATAAATATGTTAAGCCATATTCATGCTGAATATCGCGCAATAAATTGAGTATTTGTGCCTGTACAGAAACATCTAATGCACTCGTCGGCTCATCACAAATAATCACTTTAGGATCAGTTGCTAAAGCCCTTGCAATGCATATCCGTTGACGCTGCCCCCCCGAAAACTCATGAGGATAACGATGTTTTATATCTGATGGCAAACCAACGCGCTCTAATAATTCGCTGACTTTTTTTGATTTAGCTGAAGAATCAATTTGTTCTCGTTTCGCCAACATGCCCTCTTCAATAATTTGAGTAATTGTCATTCTCGGGTTCATTGACGAAAAGGGATCTTGAAATATCATTTGTATCGCTGCACGATACGACTTTAGTTGTCGCTCCGATAATCCATTCAATTTACTGCCAAGGTAATGAATATATCCATCTGTTATAGGTATTAATTGTAAAATCCCTTTTGCAAAACTTGTTTTGCCACAACCTGACTCCCCCACTAATGCAACAGTCTCAGCCTCATTTAATGTTAAACTCACATCATCTACAGCGCGCACATTACCAACTACTCTTTTTAATAAACCTTTTCGGATTGGAAAATATACAGATAACGACTTTAGTTCTAAGACTATCTTTTTTGTTGGTATTACTTCAGACAACGGCGATAAATGGTCTTCACCTTCACCCAATATATTCTTTTTTAAGCCCTCCCCATTAAATAAATGGCAGCGTACGCCCCGATCGTCATTTTCAGACCAATTAGGTGGTTGATTATAACAGTGCTGCTCAGCATATTGACAACGTTCTGCAAATCGGCAGCCTTCAAATGCTTGGTTAAGCTTAGGTACTTGGCCTTTGATAACTGTTAAGCGCTGTTGCCGTTTTTGCTGCGTTGGTAATGCCTCAAATAATTTTTTTGAATAGGGGTGCAGAGGTTTTTCAAAAAACTGTTTGCTAGAAGCTGTTTCAATAATCTGCCCTGCATACATCACGGCCACATGATCGGCCATTTGTGCAACTACAGCTAAGTCGTGACTAATCAAGAGTATTGCCATGCCTGTTCTAGCTTGAATGTCTTTTAACAACTCTAATATCTGTGCCTGAATGGTGACATCTAATGCTGTGGTAGGCTCATCAGCAATCAATAGCTCAGGTTCACCGGCTAGTGCCATTGCAATCATCACCCGCTGCTTCATGCCGCCCGATAATTGATGGGGATAAACATTCATGCGCTGCTGTGGATCAGAAATCCCCACCGATTCTAATAAATCAATAATCTTTTTGCTGAGTTGTTGTGTAGAATAATCACGCCACTGTAAACATTCAGCTATTTGTTCTGCTACCGATAAAACAGGGTTCAACGAGCTTTGCGGCTCTTGGAAAATCATCGCAATACGCCGGCCTCGTATGCTTTCCATTTCCAACTCTGAGAGTGATAGTAGATCTTGATTATTAAAGATGACCTGTCCATCTTTAATTTGGCTAATAGGCTGTGGGTTAAGCCGCAGTATCGACAATGCCGTCATCGACTTACCGCAACCAGATTCACCTAAAAGCGCAAAGGTTTCGCCGCGACTAATCGTAAAGTCAACACCATCTACAGCACGTAGAGGCAGTGCTTTATCACCCAACCATGTCTTTAATCGTCTGACCTGTAACAGTGCTGACTTCATCCTGCAGTTTGCACTCTCGGATCAAAGGCATCACGTACAACATCAGCAAATAAATTAGCCGCTAATACCAGTATAAACATAGAAAAGAAAGCTGCCGATAATGACCACCAGACAATAGGCTCCCGTGCCATTTCTAATCTGGCACTATTGATCATATTGCCCCAACTGATCATTGAAGGATCTACTCCCACTCCTACATACGATAAAATAGCTTCAGCTAATACCAGACCACTGAAGTCTAACACTATAGCTATCATTACTATATGCATTAAATTGGGTAATATATGTCGATGCAAAATACTGAAACTACCCACACCTAAAGATCGTGCAGCTAAAACATAATCTACTTCTCGAAGCTTCAAAGTCTCACCGCGTAATATTCGGCACAGACCTGTCCAGCTGGTCAAGCCCAAAATTAGGCACAGAAATAATAATCGCATATCGGCACGCTGAGCCACGGTAACAAAGTCCTCCGCATGGTTATTCATATACACTTGTAACATTAATACGGCTGCCGCAATTAATAACACACTCGGAATCGAGTTTAAAGTTGTGTAAATATATTGAATAACATCATCGATCCAACCTTTAAAATAGCCCGCTGCAATACCCATAAATAATGCAAATGGCAGCATAACTAGCGTTGTCAGCGTACCTATAACCAAGCCTGTTCTGATACTTTTTAATGCCTGATAAAGTACATCCTGCCCTACTTTATCCGTTCCCATTACATGATAATTAAAACTCAAGTCAGCAATATTAATTGCAAATACAATTAATAATAGAAGCATAAAGAATGCTGTTTTAATCGGGTAGGGATAATGACCTATTAGAATTCTAGAAAGTGCTTTTTTAAAGCTTATATATTGCCGTTTTGCAATAAAAAAAGAGAATGTTAAACATGCTATCAGCCAGATAATTAACCCTTTTAGAGTACTTTTCACTACCGTATTTTTGATATCTAACCATTTTTCATTTGGATGTATTAAATGTGAACCAGCAAATTTTAACACCGGATAATTGTACTCAGCCTGTCCATCAATGTTTGACTGTATTTCACGCACAAATAAATGCGTAGCAAATGGTGCAGAATAGGTCTTTTCAACATGTTGTCGCAGAGGCGTTGCAGCAAGGTCTAATAAAGTAATTACTTCTGTTGAATAATGCTGCATTTCGTCAACTGAAGTCTTAGGTAACGCCTCCCTAAAATGTACGGAATCAAGCAGTCCAACAGCGACATAACAAAGTAATATCATAATTGAAATTACACCACGTTTACGTTGTAATACTAATTTCCAGGGTGTAACTAAATGGGCTTGTTTGCGAATGTAGAATATGCTCGCGATAACAGTCGTTATAAGTAAATAGACAAGTACATCAGTCCAGAGAAATACAGGTAAAAATGAAGTGTTCACGACCAGGAGTTATTGAGAAAGCCTAGAAATATCTATTTTTAACTCTTTTGGTAGAGAAAATTCTACCGTTTCACGTTGACCTTTATCTTCATCAGCTTGAGTTACACCAAGCTCTTTTAAACGATCCACTACTTGTTGAACTAATATTTCGGGTGCAGATGCGCCAGCAGTCACCCCAATTACTTCTTTATTACTTAACCATTCTGAATTAATACCACTCGCATCATCAATCAAATATGCTGGCGTACCTAATTTATCAGATAGTTCTCGTAAGCGATTGGAATTAGAGCTGTTTTTTGATCCTACAACAAACATGATATCGCATTCTATTGCCAAGTTTTTAACTGCATCTTGGCGGTTCTGTGTTGCATAACAAATATCATTTTTGCGTGGTCCCTCAATAGCAGGGAAGTATTCTCGGAGCGAATCAATTACAATTGAGGCATCATCCATTGATAAAGTGGTTTGGGTTACAAAGGCTAAATCGTCAGGATTTTTAACCTGCAGCTTGGCCACATCATCTGGCGTCTCGACCAAATACATTCCACCCTTTTCAGAAGTATACTGCCCCATTGTACCTTCTACTTCAGGGTGCCCCGCGTGACCAATTAATACACATTCACGCCCTTGTTTTTCATATCTGGCTACTTCTAGGTGTACTTTTGTTACCAGTGGGCAGGTAGCATCAAATACTTTTAAGCCGCGTGATTTTCCTTCTGCTTGTACTTTTTTCGAGACTCCATGCGCACTAAATATTAGAGTGCTATTATCAGGGACATCCGATAATTCCTCTATAAAAACAGCGCCTTTGTCACGCAAACCATCCACTACAAACCTATTATGAACCACCTCATGACGCACATAAATTGGAGCTCCAAATAATTCTAGTGCTCGTTCAACTATTTCTATGGCACGATCGACACCTGCACAAAAACCTCGAGGATTTGCAAGAATAAGTTGCACTAAAGTACAGCCTTTGGATAAGAGCCCAAAACACGGCACATGGCTGATTCTTTTTCTAAAATACTTAAAGCATCTGCAACTGCTTTATCTTCACTGTGGCCTTCAATATCGATGAAAAACACATATTCCCACATACCTTGTCGCGACGGTCGTGACTCAATACGTGTCATGCTAATTCCTTGCTCTGCTAGAGGTTGTAGTATCGTTTGTAATGCACCTGGTTTATTTTTTGTAGAAACTAATAATGCTGTTTTATCCACCCCAGAAGGACCTACATCCTGCATACCAATGACAATAAAGCGTGTTGTATTATCAGCTTCATCTTCAATATTACTTGCCAGTATCGACAAACCATATATTTCTGCAGCCCGATCTGCCGCAATAGCAGCAATATTAGAGTCTTCAACCACTTTTTTAGCTGCTTCTGAATTACTGCTTACCGAAATAAGTTCACTATTGGGTAAAAAATCAGTTAACCAATGTCGACACTGAGCCAATGCCTGTGGATGAGCGTAAACCGTTGTAATATTTGCCAATTTAGTCGCTTTACTCAATAAACAATGATGAATTCTGAGTGAAACTTCGCCATTAATTTTTAACGATGAATCAATAAATCGATCAAGCGTGTGTGACACCATACCCTCTGTTGAATTTTCAACTGGCACTACACCATAGTTAGCACTGCCTACTTCTACAGCATGAAACACATCCGCAATCGTAGCCTTAGCTTGCAATTCAATGGCACCACCAAATTGTTTTAAAGCGGCAGCTTGTGTAAATGATCCTTCTGGACCTAAATAGGCTACTTGAAGGGGCTTCTCAGCAGCCAAGCAAGCTGACATGATTTCACGGAATATCCGCGCCATTTCTTTTTCATCTAATGGCCCTTCATTGCGTTCTATAACTTGACGTAACACCATCGCTTCACGATCGGGACGATAAAAATCAGTTTGCTCACCATTGGCTATTTTTATTTTAGCAACTTCTTGCGCCATCGCCACCCGCTTATTTAACAAGTTTTGAATTTGCAGATCAGTTTCATCAATTTTTTGTCTAATGCCCTGCAAGGCTTGTTGTTCATGCATGTCGGTAGTCGCTATAGTTATTCTTCGGTATTAACTTCGCCTTCTTCATCATCAAGATCGGCATCCTCTTCTTCCAATACACGTTCTAACCCAACTAATTTTTCTTTCTTAGTTAAATTAATCAGTTTCACACCTTGAGTATTACGGCCAACAATTGAGACATCTTTCACCGGTGTACGAACTAATGTACCACCATCAGTGATTAGCATGATTTGATGTTCAGCTTGCACTTGCACGGCACCTACCACATTACCATTACGTTCAGAGGTTTGAATCGAAATAATACCGCTGCCACCACGCCCTTGCACACGATATTGTTCTAAATCAGTTCGTTTACCATAACCAAATTCAGTAGCAGTCAAAATGGCACCATCTTCTGGATTAGCAATAATTAATGAGATAATTTCGGTATTTTCTGGCATACGCATGCCACGAACACCGCGTGATACACGCCCCATAGAACGTACATCTGTTTCAGAGAAACGAATGACTTTACCGACAGAGTTAAACAACATAATATCTGATTGACCATCGGTTAATGCCACACCTACTAATTGGTCGCCTTCTTTCAGATCTAATGCAATAATACCGTTGGCTCGTGGACGAGAATACGCTTCTAACGGTGTTTTCTTAACTGTTCCCGATGCCGTTGCCATAAAGATGTAGTTGTCGGCATCAAACTCACGAACTGCTAAAATAGCATTGATTTTTTCGCCTTCTTCCAATGGTAATAAATTTACAATCGGTTTACCACGTGCAGCACGGCCACCTTG
>CAYSGK010000058.1:0-3013 GCA_964430395.1 uncultured Methylophaga sp. | reverse complement strand
ACTAATTCTTCACGAATGACTGCCATCAAATTATCTGGATCACTCAAAATTGCTAACAATGCTGCAATTTCTTCTAAAACTTCACGATATTCATCTAATATTTTATCTTGCTCAAGACCAGTAAGACGATGCAGTCGCATTTCTAAAATAGCTTGTGCTTGGGTTGGAGACAAATGATAAACACCGTCAATTAACCCTAGATCATCTGCCAAACCTTCAGGACGAGACGCTTGTGCACCCGCTGCACCTAACATTTCGAGAATCATTTCTGATGCCCAACCACGTGCTAATAAGGCTTCTTTCGCATCCACAGGACTGGGGGAAGATTTAATTAATTCAATTACTTCATCAATATTGGCTAAAGCAGTCGCCAAACCTTCCAAGATATGAGCACGATCACGTGCTTTACGTAATTCATATAATGAACGGCGTGTGACTACTTCTCGACGGTGACCGATAAAGGCCTCTAAAATATCTTGTAATCCTAATAAACGAGGCTGGCCATCAATAATCGCCACCATATTAACGCCAAATACAGTTTGCATCTGGGTTTGTTTATAGAGATTATTCAATATTACTTCTGGCACTTCACCACGCTTAAGAACGACTACCATACGCATGCCATCTTTATCAGATTCATCACGTAATGCAGAAACACCTTCAATCTTTTTATCTTTGACCAGTTCAGCAATCTTTTCAATAAGACGTGCTTTATTGACTTGATAGGGCAACTCAACCACAACAATGCTTTGCTGACCAGTACTTTCATTTGTTTCAATAATCGCACGGGCACGCAAATGAACTCGACCGCGACCAGTGCGATAGGCTTCCGCCATACCTTGCGCGCCATTCATTATCGCCGCTGTTGGAAAATCAGGCCCCGGTACATAAGTCATTATTTCTGCAAGATCGATTTGAGGATTGTCTATCGTTGCAATCACAGCATTTAAAATTTCTGTGAGATTATGCGGTGGAATATTGGTCGCCATACCTACCGCAATACCTGATGAACCATTCACTAATAAGGCAGGAATTTTAGTCGGTAGAACAGAAGGTTCATGCTCTGATTCATCATAGTTAGCTATAAAATCAACGGTTTCTTTTTCAAGATCTGCCAACATTTCATGAGTGATTTTTGCCATACGTACTTCGGTATACCGCATCGCTGCCGGTGAATCACCATCAACTGAACCGAAATTACCTTGTCCATCAACCAACATATAACGCATAGAAAATGGTTGCGCCATACGAACCATCGTGTCATACACTGCAGTATCGCCATGTGGATGATATTTACCGATTACGTCACCGACAATACGTGCCGATTTTTTATACGCGCCATTCCAGTTATTATTCAACTCGCGCATTGCATATAAAACACGGCGATGAACAGGTTTCAGGCCATCTCGAACATCCGGTAAAGCCCGCCCTACAATTACACTCATCGCATAATCGAGGTAAGATTGCTGCATCTCCTCTTCGATACTAATCGGTTCTAACTCTAAGGCAATTTCACTCATTTATGATGTTATCCAAATAATCATTATGAAAGACATGATTCTATCATTACAGGCGATTTCCTGCACGATTAGATCTGGGTGGTACTAGGGCTTACGTTTTGAAAAATAATCGCTTAAATCATCTTCTAGGGTCACTAACAATTCTTCAAGCCCCTGTTTCCAAGCTTTTACAACATTTGGCGGCGTGGTTTCAGTAATATCAACCTCAACATTTAGGCCTGTTTGAAATAATGGCTGCGTTTTATTTTGATCTGCGTCTAATAAAAAGAACTGCATTTCTAACACAGATTGCGGAGAAAATTGTTCACGTTTATCTCCATAGAGGGCAGTAACAGCCGTTTCTAAAATCATATCTGCGGGTATATCTTCACTTGTCACTATTTGACTAAAAAGACCACTTTTAGATAACCAACGTTTAAGTTGCTCTGTAAACATTTCCTGTGGGTCAGAAAAAAACTGATGTGATAGTTGTTGCTGATATTCATTGTCACCAACACGAAAGACAATATTTTTGCCACGAAAATGAGATGTAAGCTTAACCGGCTTTAGATAAAGCACCCTATCTTTAACAAAATGTGAAGCCACAGCACCGCGATCAACATCAATCACATAATAATGATGTGAATTATCATTTGATTCCTTACTTCCCAAACCTAAACACCCTGTAAGTAATAACAGTGTTACTATAATTATTACGTTTTTTATTGTTAAAGCAAGGGACACTTCACTTCTCCTATTTACTAATATTTGAACTTTGCAGAGTCTAATACCCAACTTGATCTTAATTTAGGTAATGCACTAATAATTGAGAGAATCAATGCTGAGAAATAGGGTATCGATTGAACTAATAATACAATAAGCCACAAAATTAAATCCCATGTATCTGTCGGTAGTTGAACATATAGGGTAATAGCTGCTAACCATAACGCAATCATAATTAATGTTTCTTCTGATGCAGTCCCTATTGCTTTCATTAAAGCAACTGATTTTTCCATTTTTGGGGTACGTAAAAATGGTCTTCCCTCGGTAAATAGCCCAAGCCACATTGCCTTTGCAATTGTATGTGACAATGCAAGCCCCGACAAGGCAGCAGCAATGGTTTCTCGAGCTGTTTCTACAATTTTCACACCCAAATATAAATAAAATACTTTGGCAATTTTAAATATAAATAAACTCAATGGTAGTATTGAAAAAATAACCAAGGGAGGGTCAAATTTTTCTGGCATAGTAATCATCATAATTGACCAACATAATGCCGCGGCATTAAAAATCAGGTTCATACCATCCGCAATCCAGGGTAACCAGCCGGCAACAAAGTGATAACGTTGACCAATCGTTAACTTAGTATTGTTACCACGGATTAATTCTGTCGCATGATATCGCAGTATTTGCATGGCACCATAGGCCCAACGAAAACGCTGATTTTTATAATCTATAAAACTGTCTGGCATTAAGCCTTTACCATAGCTTTTTGGTGTATAAATCGCCTTATA
>CAYSGK010000057.1:0-10595 GCA_964430395.1 uncultured Methylophaga sp. | reverse complement strand
ACAGGCCCTAAGATAACGGGTTTAACAGTAATGCCTTGTTGCTTGGCTTCGCTAATATGTGACAGCAAGCGTGAGGCATGCAGTGAAAATGTGGTATCAGCATCAAATTCAGGCACAATATAGTGATAGTTAGTATCAAACCATTTGGTCATTTCACCTGCTGAAATCTGTTGGCAGGCGCTTGCAGATTGAGATTGACCGCGCGCCACTTGAAAGTATTTGTCCAAATCATTGGCGTGTTCGTCGACGCGAGACGGTAAATTACCAAATAAAACAGATGTATCTAAGACATGGTCATAAAAAGAGAAGTCGCCTACAGGTAATAAATCTAATTTGTTTTGTGCTTGCCAGTGCGTTTGGCGTAAAGCTTGCCCCGCTTTCTGTAATTGCTGTTGAGATGATTCACCGCGCCAAAAAGATTCTAGTGCAAATTTCAGTTCACGGTTTTTACCTATCCGAGGGAAGCCGAGGTTATGAGTCGTTACCATGATGATGCCTTTTGTAATTTTGTAAAAAGCGGCTATTGTAAAGAAGCTTAACCATGAGGGATAATGATAATTTTTAGCTAATCTATAAGATATTCTCATGATTGATCGAGCCCATTTAACCATTATTCGAGCGCTTGCTGATAATGGCACGCTGACGGCGGCAGCCAATGCCTTATTCTTAACGCAACCGGCACTGTCGCACCAAATGCGTTATTTGGAGAAAAAACTAGAGGTGTCATTATGGCAACGTGAAGGCAGACAATTACGCCTTACTCCGGCGGGTGAGGTTTTATTGCGAACGGCAAGACAAGTGCTGCCCGTGTTGGAGCAAACAGAAAAAACCTTGCAAGCCTACGGTGAAGGCAAACAAGGTGTTTTACGAATTGGAGTTGAATGTCATCCTTGTTATGAATGGCTGAAAGGTATCTTGGCCGATTTTTTGATTGCCTTACCCGATATGGATGTCGATATTGTTAATAAGTTTCAATTTTCAGGCTTGGAAGGTTTATTAAATCACCATGTTGATTTGCTGGTTACGCCGGATGTGGTGAAAAAGAAAGGTGTGGACTATCAATCACTATTTGATTATGAACTTGTACTGCTAGTTGAAAAGTCACATCCATTAACTGCAAAATCCTTTATTACGGCTGAGGCCTTGTTAAATGAAACGATACTCACTTTTCCCGTTGCCCATGATCGGCTTGATATCTTCACTCAGTTTTTATTACCAGCAGGTATTAACCCTAAAGCAAAGGCCATTGCATCATTGGATATTATGGTGCAAATGGTTGGCTTAGGACGTGGAGTAACGGTATTACCTGATTGGTTAGCAAAGGGATATTGTCAGCAATTATCAGTTGAGGCCGTGAAGTTAGGCCGTAATGGTATTGCAAAAACACTGTATGCAGCGATGCGAACAGATGATGCAGAAATAAATTATATGAAGCTATTTGTTGATTTAGGGCGAAAGTGAGTGTTTACTCTTGATCGTCTAGTACACGGTAAAGGATCTCACGGATAGATTGTGGTTCAAATGGCTTGTCTACAATAGCAGAAACGCCTGCTTGTTGTACATTGCCTAAGCGTGCTTCATCTTCTTCACTAGTGACCATTAAAATAGGCACATAGCTGTTACCCATTTCATTACGGACATATTCAATAAGTTGTTGGCCGTCCATTTCAGGCATATTTAGATCTGTTACGATTAAGTCAAAATCGGACGTGTTCAAAATTTGTGCAGCTTCAGCGCCATTTTTAGCGGGTTTAATATGTTGAATACCTAAGCTCGTTAATACACGCCGAATGTGGTTGCGGGCTGTTGAGCTATCATCAACGATAAGTACTTTGAGATCTGCGATGTCATAATTCTCTAGATCCATTTCTTCGGGTGAAATATAGTCGACTGTGGTGCGCAAAGCGCGCCTCAGATCATCATGATCAAAAGGCTTGGGTAAAATAGCAATGACGCCTGCTTGACGGATAGGATCGAGCGCGTTAAAGCTTGTTTCGCTGGAAATAAGCATGAAGTTAATATCGTGTAATTCTTTTGTTGAGCGAATAGTAGTGAGCAAATCTGTCGCTGTTATATCAGGCAAGTACATGGCGCTAATAATAAGATCGGGCGGATATTTATTAATAGATTCTATTGCTTGCTCACCATTAACAACGCTATCGATATTAAAAATACCTTCTTGTTTTAGATGTGACAGGATCAACTTACTCTGCATCGTTGATGGCTCAACTAGCAGTATTGAAAGTTCAGATAAATCCATAGTTTGTCCTTAAAGGTTAACGTGAAAGACCCGCTTCAACATTAAGACGAGCAGTTTCATCAAGCAAATATTCAATAATGGCGAGCGCGAAATCCATGGCGGTGCCCGGCCCTTTTGAAGTTAAAATATGACCGTCAATCACGACAGCATCTTCTTTTAATGAAATAGTAGGCCACTTGTTTGAGCTTAAAACGCCGGGAAAGCAGGTCGCTGACTTGCCTTCTAATAAGCCAGCATTTGCTAGCACTAAAGGTGCGGCGCAAATAGCCGCAATGGCTTTATTTGTTTGAGAAAGTCGTTTTAGAATAGCATGAATGCGAGGGTCTTGATTTAAATGATCGGTACCAGGCTGGCCACCAGGCAGGATCACCATGTCAAAATCATCAAACATGATCTCTTCTAGCGTTAAGTCTGCAACTAGCTGCACACCACGGCTAGCTTTAATTTGACGCTGCTCTGTCAGGCTAGCGGTGATGACCGTGATCTTAGCTCGGCGCAAAAGATCGATTAAGGTTACCGCCTCAATTTCTTCACAACCTTGTGCAAGAGGAATTATGACTTTAGGCATAAGCAAATAGTTATCGAGCAGGCTTAAATATATTAAAACCTTTTAACAAATGTAAAGCTTCAGATAGAGCATAATCCCTAACGGCAAGAGGCGCCTTGTCTTTTTCATCTTTATTATCTTTTGTGCCCTGCTCTAGGGCTTCTGCTTCTTTTTTTGCCATGGTGTTTTCAAGGTGCTTACTTAAATCACGCTCACGTAACATGGCAATGTTTTCCCCTTCAAACTTAGAGATTTTCACGGGATCTAAAATTATATCCGGTACAATGCCCTCAGCTTGAATGGAGCGACCCGATGGTGTGTAATAGCGAGCCGTCGTCATTTTCACAGCAGTATCATTGGTCAACGGCATAACCGTTTGAACGGATCCTTTACCAAAAGTTTTTGTGCCTAAGATAACAGCACGATTATGATCTTGTAGCGCACCAGAAACAATTTCAGATGCTGAAGCGGAACCACCATTCACAAGCACAACTAAAGGAGCACCTTTTAAAAGATCGTTTGGTTTAGCATTAAATTTCTGGTTAGAGTTTTGAACTCGTCCTTCGGTATAGACAATTAAGCCTTTGGTGATAAAAGTATCAGAAACATCAATTGCCGCATCAAGTAGGCCACCAGGATTATTCCGCAAATCAAGCACCAAGCCTTTAAGATCGCCGCCATTTTCTTCTTTTAATGTTTTCAATGCTTCTTTTAAGCTGGCACCAGTGCGTGATGCAAAGGTGCTAATTCTAACGTAGCCATAACCGGGTTCAAGCATTCTATTTTTAACGCTTTTAACTTTAATGATGGCGCGGGTTATTTCTATTTTAAGTGGTTTGTCTGCCCCTTCCCGAATAATGGTAAGTAAGAGCTTACTACCGGGCTTCCCCCTCATAATATCAACGGCTTCACCTAAAGAAAGCCCTTTTACAGGTGTGTCATCAAGACGGATCACTAAATCTCCAGCTTTAACACCTGCTTCGGCAGCGGGTGTGTCATCAATGGGAGAAACTACTTTCACAAACCCATTTTCCATGGTGACTTCAATACCTAGCCCACCAAACTCACCAGAGGTGCCTTCTCGAAGCTCTTTAAAGTCATCTAAATCGAGGTAGGTTGAATGGGGGTCAAGTCCGGCAAGCATGCCTCGAATAGCATTATTAAGCAGTTCTTTATCATCCACCTCTTCAACATAATTATTTTTTATACGTCCAAATATTTCAGAAAAGGCGCGCAATTCTTCTAAAGGTAGATCTGGCCTAACGGGTGGTTTTTCGGCAAATACCATTTGACCAAAAATTAATGTGGCGCCAATGATTGCTCCAGCAGCAATTAAGCCAGTATCACGTGATATAAAACTCATTTTTATTCCTTTCTCGGTTTGCCATAAACATAGTTATGACAAGCATTATTAACTTTTCTTACTTAGCCATTTTAATGGATTTCTAGGATTGCCTTTGTGTCGTAGTTCAAAATAAAGCCCCGCATACTGACGAATACCTTTATCACCACTTTGTGCAATCAGCTCTCCTGAGACAACATTATCGCCCACTTGTTTCAATAATGTTTCATTGTTTCCATATAATGTCATGTATTGATCACCATGATCAATGATCATTAACAAACCAAAGCCTCTTAACCAGTCTGAAAATACGACACGGCCAGGTGCACTGGCGACAACATTTTTACCTGAAGGGCTGGCAATCATGATGCCCTGCCATGTCAGTTTACCAAGTTTACGTGTACTGCCATAGCGGGCAAGCACCTTGCCTTTTACAGGCCATGTGAGTGAGCCGACACGTTTAGCAAATGCTTTATGCGTCTTTGGGCTGATATTCGTTTTAGGTTTGCTGAGCGAGTGGAGCAAAGTCTGTAATGACTGCTCCTGTTCTTTTAATAATGCTAAGCGCGCATCTTGACTGGCAATTTTTTTATCGAGTGCGGCTAGTGTCGCTCGACGTTGTTGTGTTTGTTGTTGCAAGGCTTGTTGCTTTTGTTGTTGTTGACTGTAAAGTTGTTGTTGTTTCTTTTGAGCGGAAAATAACGTTTTTTGGCTGATAGTGAGATTTTGTAAAATAGCAGTGATCTCGGTGAGTTGTTGCTGTCTAGCGTGATTAAAATAATGAAAATAGACCGAAGAGCGGCTAAAGCTTGCGGGATCTTGTTGGCTTAGTAAGACTTTTACAAAGTTGGGCTGACTAGTGTTGTAAGCGGCACGAATTTGCTCGTTCAATGCGGCGAGCTCAATGTCATGAGAATGCTGTTCTTGTTGTTGACGTTTTTCTATTTTCGTAAGTTTGAGGGCTTGTAGTTGTATTTGTGTTTTGAGATCTAAAAGCGTTTTATTGAGTTTAGAAACTGCACGACTCTGTTGTTTTAACTGCTGAAATAGATCTGATTGGGAATTTTTGTCTGTTGCGACATTTTCACTTAAGTTATGAATTTCTGTTTTTACATCTTCAAGCTGTTGAACAGCAGCAGGATCGCTTGCCGACCAAACATCTGTTGAAGTTAAACAGATAAATAAACTAATAATAAAATAATGAATATACATGAATTTATTTTAGAGTAATTAGCAAATGCTTGCCCATTTCTGGAGGGATGGGCTGATCTATTAACGATAAAATGGTAGGCGCAATATCGGCCAATGTGCCGCCGGATTCGATTTGCGCTGCCTCACGACCAGCATAAATAAGTGGAACAGGGTTGCTTGTGTGTGCGGTGTGTGGCTGACCTGTTTCCTTATTGCGCATTAGCTCAGCATTGCCATGATCGGCGGTAACAATCATCTCACCACCATTTTGTTTAAGTGCTGACCAAACGCGCCCTAGGCAATTATCTAACACTTCAACGGCTTTGACGGCAGCCTCATAATTGCCAGTGTGACCCACCATATCAGCATTGGCAAAGTTGCAAATAATGACATCATATTTGTTAGATTGAATGGCTTTGATAAGTTCACTGGATATTTCGGATGCACTCATTGCGGGCTGTTGGTCGTAGGTGGCAACCTTAGGCGAAGGGATCAATATGCGATCTTCGCCTTCAAATGGCTCATCGCGACCGCCATTAAAGAAAAAAGTAACATGCGCATATTTTTCTGTTTCGGCGATACGTAGTTGGCGCAAACCTAATGAAGAAATATACTCGCCAAGCACATTATTGAGTTTTTCAGAAGGGAAGGCAACAGGCACAGCAAAGTCTTTTTTGTATTCTGTTAAGGTAACAAATTTGGCTAACTTAATGGTTCGCAGGCGTTCAAAACTATCAAAATCAGCCTCGATAAAACTTTTTGTTAGCTCGCGAGCACGATCACTGCGAAAATTCATAAATATCACGACATCATCATCATTGATTTTAATGACCTCTTCACCTTCAGGGGTGATGCTGGTCGCTTTTACAAACTCATCGGTTTCATCGCGTTGGTAGGCCATATTTAATGCGTCAAGTGCTGACGATGCTTGATACTCTCCTTCCCCTTCAGTTAGAAGGCGGTAGGCTTTTTCTACACGGCTCCAGCGCTGATCACGATCCAAGGCATAGTATCGACCAATAAGCGAGGCAAATTGACCGCCACCTAATTCTTCAAATTTTGCTTCCATTGCCTCAAGAGAAGCATGAGCACTTTTAGGGGGCGAGTCGCGCCCATCAAGAAAAGCGTGGAGATAGACATTATTTGCACCACGGCGGACAGCGAGCTCGATCATGGCATGAATATGATCTTCGTGGCTATGGACACCACCAGGTGATAGTAAGCCAAAAACATGAACCGCCGTCTCTTTTTTTATCGCGAGATCAACAGCTGTAGTTAAGGTGTTATTTGTAAAAAAAGAGCCGGTTTTAATTGCGCGGCTGACCCGAGTGAACTCTTGGTAAACAACGCGGCCTGCACCCATATTAAGATGACCCACCTCAGAGTTACCCATTTGTGAGCCAGGCAAACCGACACCGGGCCCCGATGCGCTGATCAAGGTATGTGGATAATCTTGCCATAGGTGATCCCATACAGGTGTATTAGCGGCGAGAATAGCATTGTCTTGCAATTCTTCACTGTAACCCCAGCCGTCTAAAATAATTAGCGCAAGTGGGCGGTGGGGATGGCTCATATAATCGTCCTTTTAGCGTAAAAATGGGGCATAGATAGTAATATATTAGCTAATACATGCAAATCATTGATATTATATTACCTTTTGTAGCACATTGTTGCTATGTAACTTTGTGGTAATTATTGTGTCTCAAGCTGAAAATTCATTTCTCATTGTCCATGATGACGATTTTGAAAAGGCTGCACATGCATTAAAAGCAATGTCACATCCATTGCGGCTGAAGATTTTGTGTGCAATTGGTGAGAATGAACTTGCGGTGCAAAATATTGTTGATTGTGTGGGTACAACACAGAGTAATGTTTCACAACATTTGGCAAAATTAAGAGATAAAGGAGTGTTGGCATCACGTCGTGATGCCAATCGAATTTATTATTGTGTTAAAGATGCGCGAACATTAAGTTTGGTCGAAATGATGCGCGATGTTTTTTGTTCTAGAATAGATTAAATCTTAGTAAGGTTAATTATGGAAAATTTAGGCGAGTTTCTGGTGAATCACTGGCTTTTAGCAACACTGTTTGTTGTTTTGTCATCAATGCTAATGTCTGGCACTCTTAATCAAAAACTCTCTGGCATGACTCCCATTACGACTGCGCAGGCGGTTCGGTTGGTGAACCAACAAAAAGGCCTGTTTTTGGATATAAGAGAAAAAGATGAATTTAGTAAGGAGCATATTGCGGAGTCAACAAATATGCCTTTATCAACATTAGCCGAAAATCTTGACGCACTAAAAAATAAATCTCAACCGATAATAATTGTTTGTGCAAGTGGGCAGCGCTCAGGTGCGGCAGCTAAACAGTTGCACAAGAATGAGTTTACGGATGTATACGTTTTAACCGGCGGTTTAAATTCGTGGAAAGAAGCTAAGTTACCGCTTTTTAGCTAAAAGGATCAATTCAATGGCTAATGTTGAAATTTATTCTACTGGCATATGCCCGTATTGCACGATGGCAAAGCAATTACTTGATCGCAAAGGGGTTGAGTATACCGAGATTCGAATTGATTTAGATCCGGTTAAGCGTCAGGAGATGATGCAAAAAAGTCGGCAAAGGACTGTGCCACAAATTTTTATAAATAATGAGGCCATTGGCGGGTATACCGATCTAGTGGCTATTGATAGAGAGCAGCGATTAGATACGCTATTATCTGATTCGTAAATTATACTTTTAAGGAACCACCATGGCAGAAGAAAAAGCAACATCAACTGAAGATCAACAAGCACGCTTTGTTATCCAAAAAATTTATACCAAAGATATTTCTTTTGAAACACCTAATAGCCCAGATATTTTTCGTGAAGAATGGCAGCCTCAGTTAGATTTACAGTTAGGCAATGAATATCGTCGCATTGATGATGATAATCATGAAATTACGTTAACAGTGACGGTTACAGCGAAAGTGGAAGAGAAAGTAGCCTTTTTAGCTGAAGTTAAGCAAGCAGGTGTTTTTTCATTAACCGGCTACAGCGATCAGGAAATGGGCCCTTTAGTGGGAAGTTATTGTCCAAATACATTATTCCCATTTGCTCGTGAAGTGATTTCAGATATTGTATTGAAAGGTGGTTTTCCACAATTAGTGCTTGCACCAGTGAATTTTGATGCTTTATATATGAATCAAATTGAACAGGCGAAACAGCAAGCTTCAGATAAAGCAAAACACTAATATTGATAAGCATTTATAGCAATTTAAATGGATACATTATTCCCAACTTTAGTTATCGGTGCGGGCGCTTGGGGCACAGCGCTTGCCATTGCAATTGCAAGGAATAACCATGAAGTATTGTTATGGGGAAGGGGTGCTGAGCACATAACAGAAATGCAGGCCGAATCGTGTAATGACCGTTATTTGCCAGGCTTAAGCTTTCCTAACACACTAAATGTGACGGAAGATTTGGAGCAGGCCTTAGCTTTGGCGAAGCATGTTCTTGTTTCTGTTCCAAGCACGGCTTTTCCAGCTATGTTAAACGATATGAAGAGCTTCATTGCGAAAGATCTTCCGGTGAGTTGGGCAACGAAAGGTTTAACTCCAGGAACGGGGCAGTTTTTATATGATACGGCAACTGAGATTCTGGGCGATTCGCATCCTTTAGCGGTTATCTCGGGGCCTTCTTTTGCCACGGAAGTTGCAAAGAATTTACCTACGGCAATTACAATTGCAGCACGAGATGAAACTTTTTCTACGGCTTTGGCGTCTGCAATGCATAGCCCGACCTTGCGAGCCTACACGACTAATGATGTCTTAGGTGTGCAACTGGGTGGAACCGTTAAAAATGTAATGGCTATTGCCGCAGGTATCGCGGATGGTTTGGGGTATGGCGCTAATACACGTGCAGCGTTAATTACTCGCGGTATGTCAGAAATCTTGCGCTTGGCAGAAAGCTTAGGTGCAAAAACAGAAACGTTATTTGGGCTATCAGGAATAGGTGATTTAATTTTAACCTGTACCGATGATCAGAGTCGAAACCGCCAACTCGGTTTGGCAATAGGTCGAGGTTTATCTGTTGAACAAGCGGTTGCAGAGCTAGGAAAAACAGTTGAGGGGATGCATGCCGCTCGTGAAGTAATGATGCGTGCGCAGCAGGCAGGCATCGAAATGCCAATTGTGGAACAGGTTTTCAAAATACTATTTGAAGGGTACGAGCCACGCAAAGCAGTACAGGAACTGCTGAGTAGAGATCAAAAATCTGAAGGCTCACAAGATTGAGATATCAAAAAATTAAAGAGGAAAGGTTTATGCGACAGTTTGTTAAATATAGCGGTTTTTTTGCTATGAGTATATTGTTATCGATAGGTCTGACAGGATGTGGCGGCAGCATGTTTACCGCAGATAAGCCTAAAACAGAAGCTGATATATTACAAGGGCAAGAAGGCCGCACATTGTGGGAAGCTCAGGCACATTTGCAATATGTAGAAATAGTGAATAGTGACGAGGCGGGAGTAGCTAATGAGCACCCCGCAGTAATAACAGTAGATGAATTGCGAAAAGTTCTTGGTTCACTATACGTAAATGAGCGAATCGGTCTTACTAGAAAGGAAGCACCTTTATTTTCTCTTGGCGAATTACAGATATTAAGTGCTGCGCTGGCGAATGGTTTTAGTCAGGCATCAGAAAATGAAGACATTAATTTTGTGATCAATGGCAAACATCGAGGCTTAATTTCAACTGAAACGAAAACCACTACAGGTCGAGCGTTTATGAGTAATGGTCGTCTAAATATTATCTTTGGCTTGATTCACGAAGAGTTTAGAACTCACGAGAAGTCAACAGGGCAACCTATTGATCGCCGACTTCATCCCTTGAATCCGGGGAAGCGTAAGTCTGACTCTAAACCTAATGTGCGTGTCGCAGTGGATAAAGGACAATCTTATTATATTGATCCTAAAACAGGAAAAGAGCGTACCGATTGGGTTGTTATTGATATTGCAACAGTACTCGCAAATGCAAAAAATCGAAAAAGTGATGAGGATGGCAGGGTGAGCCCTGAATTGTTAGAAGACGTTGCGCGAAACAAGCAGGAAAATGCAAATTTGCGTGACGATGTCAGTGCGATGAAAGAGATAATTTTTGACATGAGTGATAAAATTGATCGCTTAAAACAACAAATTGAAGACTTAAAGGAAACCCCATAAGTGGCATGGGTATATACCCGTAATCAATCAAGATGCAGATTTTTAGCACCCATACTGAA
>CAYSGK010000056.1:4918-10822 GCA_964430395.1 uncultured Methylophaga sp. | reverse complement strand
CGCATTGACCTCACGGATTCAGGAAATAGTTTATTTTATTCGTGACGCAGAGCGTGGGAACTATTGAAAAACTAATCTGCCTCCCTAACCCTCCCCTTATCAGGGGAGGGAGCAAATACAGCGATGGAACTAGTACTCCATCAACATTGGTTTGCTCTGAATCCATCAAACCAATATTGATGGAGTACTAGGAATTAAAGCATGATATTTGTCTGGTTTTTGCTCTAAAACCATTTTGATGATGGCGACTAAGAATATAATTGGGTCATTATCTTTCTTAGGAAGCAGTGGTGAAAATTAACCATATAAAAATAACACAAGAGCGTCGAGCCGTTGTTATGTTTGCGACGCTTTTTCTCTTTTGGATAATGCTTGAAGGTTCGCTGAGCTTTGACGTTGTTATTGTCGGTCTTTTGGTTTCTGCAAGTATTGCTTGGCTTTATCCTAGTGGTTTGTCTTTCTTTACTGAGTTTCGTGCTACGCCTGAGGCTTTTAAAGCAGGTTTTCGTTATTACGGTTATTTTTTCAAAGAGCTGATTCGTTCTAATTTTAACTTGGCAGCTGTGGTGTTATCCCCTTCTTTACCTATTAATCCTGGTATCGTTAAAGTCCGTACAAAATTAAAAAGTAAAATGGGGCGTTTGATGTTGGCTAATTCAATTACCTTAACACCCGGTACTTTGACGGTGGAGCTTGAGGATGAGTGGATTTATGTGCATTGGGTGTTAATGGAGTCTGATGATATTGAGGCTGCTACTCAAAAAATTGTTGCTGGTTTCGAGTCTTATCTTGAGGTGATGTATGGTTGATTTGCTGTTTATATTAGCAGCGATTATTGCAGGGGGGGCGTTTATGCTTGCTCTGTTGCGTTTTGTGCTGGGTCCTACAAGGCTGGATCGTGTGGTTGCTTTTGATGTGCTTACTGTTATTAGTATTACCTTTATTGTTTTTGCTGCTCTGATTGAAGGGCGTAGCGTGTATCTTGATGTGGCACTGGTTTATGCCTTGTTATCGTTTCTTGGGGTGATTGCTATCGCTCGATATTTTGAGGATAGATTTTAATGGAGCTTCTGGATTTTATTGGTGGAATATTGTTGCTTGCTGGTGCGGCATTTTTGTTGTTCGGTGGCTTGGGTTTAGTGCGTATGCCAGATATTTTTAATCGTATTCAGGCTGGTACAAAAACCACGACCTTGGGAACTTTGTTTACCTTGGCTGGTGCGGCTTGTATGCATCCAGATTGGGGTTTTAAGTTGCTGTTAATTGGTGTCTTTCTGATTTTTACAAATCCACTTTCTTCACAGGTTTTGGCGAGCACTGCTCATCATCGGGGTATGAAAAAAACTGTTTTAACTAAAGTTGACCGACTTGCTGAAGATGAAGGTGATGCTGGCTCAGATGCTAATACTAATCGCAATGAGGATAAGTTATGAGCAATATTCTTTTGGGTATCACTAGTTTACTTGCAATTAGCATGATTGGAGTGGCGATTATTGCCATTCGGGTTAGACGACCTGCTATTGCTATTTTGGCAGCGGGTATGATTAGCTTGTTTGCCTCCATACTTTTTCTGTTTTTAGCCGCACCTGATGTAGCTATGACTGAGGCAGCCATAGGTAGTGGTTTAACAACTTTCTTATTTTTCTTTGTATTGGGTCGAGTGCGAGGGGATGATCATGATTAGAAAGTTTTTTGTGCTTGTTTTACTTTTGGGTTTGATGGTGATTTTTGCCAATTTGCTATTTGGCTATGTGATGGATAAAGAGCTAAATGCAAGTGCCCATTATTATGCTGAGCATACGGCAAATGATCTTGGTGCAGCGAATATTGTAACCGCTATTATTGTGACCTACCGTGGTTTAGATACCTTGGGTGAGGTGACAGTTTTATTTTTAACGGCATCTATTATTGGTTTGGTGCTGGCGCGTAGTAAAAAACAAAAAGTGGCGGTTTTACCGCGCAAATCTCCCTCACCAGGAGAATTGCTAGTAACGGGCAGTTATCTGTTAGTGCCTTTAATTTTATTGCTTGGTGCTTATGTTTTTATTAATGGACATCTTACTCCTGGTGGCGGTTTTCAGGGCGGGGCGATTATTGCCTCAGCATCGTTGCTGTTACTTTTAACTGATCCACTGCGTCACTTTAGTCATCGTCTGATTTCAAGGGTGGAGTCTATTTCGGGCTTGTTTTTTGTAGGTCTTGGTGTGTTGGGTATCTTTCTTGCAGGAGGCTTTCTTGATAACCGTTTGTTACCTGTGGGTACGTTTGGCTCAATATTTTCAGCAGGAATCATCCCCATTGTTTATAGCTTTATTGGCTTAAAAGTGGGAGCTGAATTTACGTCTATGTTAATAAATCTTGCTGAAACGGAGAAAAAAGAGGAACAAAGTAAATGAGCTGGATTGCGATGACAACAGGTTTTATCCTGATTTTGATTGGGCTTTATGGTGCACTAACTAACCGTAATATTTTGCGTATTATTGTTTCTTTTACGATTGCTAATACAGGCGTTAATTTGATTATTGTTGCTGTGGGTTATATGGCAGCACGAACTGCCCCGATTCTGGATGAAGCCGTTCCTATTGCGGAGGCTGTTGATCGAATTATTGATCCACTTCCTCAAGCATTAGTTTTGACTGCTATCGTCATTGGCGTGGGGGTTACTGCTCTGATGCTGACCTATGCTTTCAAACTCTACGAGGTAAAGGGAACGCTGGATATTTCAAAGTGTAAGGAACTGAAATGGTAAACGGTGCAATTTATATTATTGCCATAGGATTAAGTTCAGCTTTTTTGCTGGGGTTATTGCCTGATAGCAAGCGTAGTCATTGCTATTTTGCCTATAAGTTAACATTGGTTTCGCTTGCTTTAATGGCATTAATTGCAGGGAGCTATGTTTGGAGTTTTGCGCAAAATGGTATTGTGGTTGAAGATATTTATACCGCAGGGACTCGTCCTCCGTTTTCGATTAATTTACGGGTGGGTATGGCTGAGGCTGTTCTGACTCTATTAATATCAGTGAATGGATTACTTTCGGCTTTGTTTATGCGAGATTCATTGTTGCAACAAGGTCGCCGTGCAATGGCTGTGTTGCTGGTTTTTATTATGGCACTGTGTGGTGTTGTTTTTACTCGTGATCTATTTAACTTTTTTGTCTTTGTTGAGTTGATTGTTATTTCAACAGGTGGTCTGGTTCTGCTTTCACATGATACGCGCGCACTGGGTGCTGGCTTTAAATATCTGATGGTTTCACAACTGCTATCTATTTTGATGTTGATTGGGATTATCTTTGCCTACCATGCAACGGGAACACTCAATATTGATGATATGGCAGAAGCTAAATTGAATACGCTGGTAGGTGGTTCGCTGGCATTTTTCTTGATGTTTATTGCTGTTATTGTCGAGTTAAAGCCTTTTCCTGCTAATGGCTGGGGGTTGGATATTTATGAATCGGCCCATCCTGCTTTCTCTGCGCTTTTTTCCTCTGCCAGTGGTGCGGCAATGCTTTTTGCGACTGATAAACTGTTGTTAATTGGTGGTTCAGAATGGTTAGGCATTGCTACAGCAATTGGTCTATTTACCTTTATTGGCAGTAATATTGTTGCCTTGGTGCAAACCAATGATCGACGTTTGCTAGGTTATTCATCAGTAGCGCAACTTGGTTTGATTCTAGCAGTTATTGGGCAACGAGATATTCTGGCTGATAACTATTATTATATTGCTGGCGGAATATTACTTGCACATGCGGTATCCAAAGCGGGTTTTTATTGGCTATCAGGTTTTATCACAGAGCGTAATTTAACGGCATGGACAGGCTTGCGTGGTCATTATCCTCTGATATTAGCTTTTGTAACTTTTATTGCATTGTTGATTGGTTTACCACCTTTTCCTGGTTTTTATGCCAAATGGGATTTGGCGATAGCACTTGCCAGTGAAGGACGGTTGTGGATTTTAGGCTTGATATTATTTGGTGCTTTGATTGAAGCTGCTTATTTATTCCGTTGGTTTGGTTATATCATTAAGCGTGATACAGAACAGCTTATTGAGGCATCGTTGTTATCGCACCCCTTTAAGGTAGATGTTGTTTTTAGTGCCATTATAGCTGCTTGGTTGCTTGCCTATATTTGGGGTGTGATCTCATCGCATGGTAATTTGTTGCATTCGATTCCGCTGTTGTTTGCACTAGGTTTTATCTTGATTGATAGCTTGTCGGTTAAAATTAAAAATAGTATTGCTATTGTCGGGATGATTTCTTGGTTTATTTTTCAGTATCCAGAATATGATGCCTTACAGTTGATTTTTTCTTCCATTATTCTTTTGGGTGGAGCATTAATTTTATTGGCAAGTTACCACGTAGATGGTAGCCGTCCTGGTTTTTATCCTGCTGCAATGTTGATGTTTGCAGGTTTGTCGATGTTGATTGTTGCAAAAGACTCTTTTAATTTCTTTGCTGCATGGGAGTCTTTAACGGTTGGTTCTTATTTTCTTATTTTGCGTGGAAAATATTCAGAGCCTCATGCGCTTTCTTATATTATTTTCTCATTGGGTGGTGCTTTTCTTATTTTGGCAGGTTTTGCCGTTGCTGCACAAGGAGCTGTAGATTTTAAACTTTCAACATTAGCAGAAGTTGCTACACCTTATGCACCTTGGGTATTTGCTTTATTGGCAATTGGTTTTATGACTAAAACTGCCGCTATTGGCTTACATATTTGGTTGCCAGGGGCGCATGCTGAGGCAGAAACTGATGTATCACCAATGGTTTCAGGTATCTTGCTCAAAGCAGGTTTATTTGGTCTGTTTATGTTGTTAATGAATATGGGCAAGCAACAGCTTTATGGTGTTGAGCTGACCCATGTTTTGTTATGGATTGGTGCAATATCAGCGTTGCTTGGAAATTTGATGGCTATTTTTCAAGAAGATGCTAAACGCTTACTTGCCTATTCGTCTATTGGGCAAATGGGCTATGCCTTGTTTGGTCTGGCAATGATGAATCAACTAGGTTGGCTGATGGCATTGATGTTTGTAATTAACCATTATATTTATAAATCTATGTTGTTCCTTTCAATAGGTGGTGTTGCTAAGCGCACAGGAACTCGTGAAATGTATCGCATGGGTGGTTTGATTAGCCTCATGCCACTATCATTTGTTGCTGTGTTAATTGGTATTATTGCGGTTTCAGGTGTGCCGCCTTTATCGGGTTTTGGTGGTCGCTGGATTTTTTATAATGCGATTATGACGGCTGAATATCGTTTGCCAATGGTTATTATTTTTCTTGCGGGACCGATTGCTTTTCTCTATCTGTTCCGTTTGATTCATACCATCTTTTTGGGCCAACTTAAAGATGAGTTACGCCAAATTAAAGAAGCACCATTTTGGATTCTTGTACCACAGGTGATATTTATTGTTGCCTTGTTGATATTTGCTGTTGTGCCTGGTCTGGTATTGCGTCGTGTTGATGCTTATCTTGCGCCTTTCTTTGCTGAGCAAAAGGGAGGGCTTAATTGGCAAGGGCTAACTATTAGCAGTGATTTTGGTTATTGGAATCCTGTTTCTATCATGATCATAATTGCCGCTATCTTTGCTTCGATATTTGCGTGGTTGTTATTTGTGAATCGCAAGGCGCAGAAGGTAAAACAGTTTAATATAGTCTATTCGGCTGAACGTCCCTATCGTCCTGAAACGACACATTTTGCTTGGAATTTCTTTGCGCCCTATCGCAAGGCATTAGGGTTTTTAACACAACCTTTTGTGACACGTTTCTGGGAGTTACTGAGCAACTTTTTACATGCAAGTGCAGAATTCTCACGTCGTTTTTATACGGGCAATGGGCAAACCTATGCAATTCATCTATTGGGCTTCGTAGTTGCCGTTTATTTTTTGTGGGTTGGTATGACGGGAGTTAAA
>CAYSGK010000056.1:0-4818 GCA_964430395.1 uncultured Methylophaga sp. | reverse complement strand
ATTGGGCTTCGTAGTTGCCGTTTATTTTTTGTGGGTTGGTATGACGGGAGTTAAAACATGAGCTTTCACTGGATGCAAATACCATGGTCTTTATTAACGCTGTTGATAGTCTTGAACTATGGTCTGTTAATGACTGCACTGATTCGGAAGATTGGTGCGAGGGCAGGGCGACGACAGGGTATTCCAATTTATCAAAACTATATTGATTTGATAAAAAACTATGCACTACGTAGCTCGATTACTCATGGTGTGATGTTTTATCTTGGTCCAGTTTTTAGGCTTTCGGGCGGTGTCGGTTTATTGCTGTTTGTCCCAACGATTTATGGATCAGAGATGTTTGCCAATTTCTCCTTTGCTGGAGATTTGATTCTGGCTCTCTACTTTGTATTTTTCGGAACACTTGGCATGGCATTGGGAGCTGGTGAAAGTGGTAGCCCACATTCTGCTATTGGCATTAGCCGTGGTTTGGCACAGGTGACAACATCAGAATTGCCTCTTGCATTGGCGGTTTTTGCGGTTGCTTTGCAATATCAAAGCTTGTCTGTGACTGAAATTGTTGCTGCTCAACAGGGTAGTATTTTAAACTGGACATTATTTACTAATCCCTTTGCGGTTGCCGCAGCTATGTTAGCGTTTCTCGGTTCAATGATGCGTCCACCATTTGATGTGGTGCTTGCGCCGCAGGAGATTCCTATTGGGCCGCCAACAGAATATCACTCTGCTTATCTAGCATTAATGCAAACTAATCGGGTAATTTTTCCTGTCGCTAAGATTGTGGTGTATATGAATTTGTTTTTTGGCGGAGCAGCAAGCTGGCCTGTGTTTTTTGTTAAGGTTTTTCTTATGTATTTGTTTTCTGCTTTTGTTGGCGTGGTTTTTCCACGTTTTAGAGTTGAGCAATCGATTCGCTGGTTTTTAATTTGGGCAGTGCCTCTAGGTGTTATTGCGATCTTGGTGGTTTAATATGAAAAAAGAATTAGAAAAACGCGTCATAAAAGGTCCAGATGGTTTTGAGTTTGAAGTAGAGCCATTAAAGGATTATTACTGTGATGCACCGCCCACAGTGCAAACAGGTGCATACAATGAAATTGTTGAAAAGATCTTTAACTGGGCGCGTTCTGAATCTATCTGGATTCTTGGCTTTGGTACTGGTTGTGGTGCGATTGAAATGCGTCCGCTAATGACACCACGTTTTGATGCTTATCGCTTTGGTGTGCAGTGGCGAGCCACGCCACGTCAATCAAACTTATTTATTATTTCCGGCTATTTATCGGTTAAAACACTTAAAAGAGTTGTCCGTGCTTATGAACAAATGCCAAGCCCAAAATATGTGATTGGTCTTGGCTCATGCACGATTAATGGTGGTATGTATTGGGATTCGTATAATACTATCAAACGTCTCGATGAGTACTTACCAGTTGATCTTTATATTGCTGGTTGTATGCCACGCCCAGAAGCGTTATTACAGGGTTTTAAAGACTTAAAAGGAATCATTCGAGAAGGTAAAGCAGAAGGAGCCAATCTCTATGCAGAAAATTTTGAATGGTATAAGGCGAATCAAAAGAAGGTCATTCTTGACTGGGATATGCCGGAGTATAACTGGTGATGAAAGCACTTTTCAAACGCTTGCAGCAATGTTTTCCTCTGAGTGAGATAACAGAGCAGCTAAACCCTCAAAAAGGTTCTCAAAAAAATTCTCAAAATAGTGATCTTGCATTCATTACTGTTGCGTCTGATCAGTTGCGCTTGGTATTAACACATTTAAGGGATGTGGAAGGTTTTACGCATCTGGTTTTGTTGACAGCCGTTGACTGGCTTGAAGAAGATCAGTTTCAGCTAACGTATCTTATATGCAACCGCTCAAAAAAATGGGATATTGGATTACGGGTGTTTATATCACGCGAAGCTGCAACGATGGAAAGTACCCATGATCTGTGGGCAGGCATTGCAACTTATCAGCGTGAACTTTTTGAAATGTTTGGTATTGATTTTCCAGGGAGTCCCAGAATTGATGAAGAATTTATTCTTGAAGGCTGGAAGGATCTGCCACCTTATCGACGTGATTTTGATACTTTGGAATATTCACAAAGAACCTATAAAGATCGCCCCGGACGTGAAACCAAAGACCCTGCTGAACACATGAAACAGCAACTTTATAAGGATGGAGGCTAGCATGACTTATCAGTTAGATCGCAGTCAATATCCCCAAAAGAAAGCGGATGGTACGCTGGACATTGATTTAACGTCTGGTAAATATCTGAAGTTGTGGCAAGGACCGCAACATCCAGGTATTACAGGCAATATGTCAATAGAACTGACAGTTTGTGGGGATGAAGTTGTCGATGCCAAAACCCATGTTGGCTATTTGCATCGTGGCTTTGAAAAGCTCATGGAACGTCGTACTTTTATGCAGGTTTTTCCAATTGTGTGCCGTGTTTGTGTGCCAGAGCCTGATTTTAATGAGTATTGTTATGCGGCTGCCATTGAAGAACTGGCAGGGCTTGAAATACCAGAGCGTGCTAATTGGATACGCACTCTAATTCTTGAAATGGGGCGCGTAAATAGTTATTTGATGTATCTAGGCGGTCAAGCGGGTGCTTTTGGACAGGGTGTTATTGGTCAGTGGACAACTTATGTGCGTGATCTCATGCTAGATCGCTTTGAAGAGCTAACGGGTGCGCGGATTTATCATATGTTTATTCTGCCAGGAGGGGTACGAGCTGATTTGCCTGATGGGTTTGAAAAGCGTATGCAAGAGACCTTGCTTGAAATTGAAAGTACACTGGCTGATGTCAAAAAAGTGATGCTTCACAATGCTGTTTTTAAAAAACGTGCTATCGGTATTGGTGTTATTGATTCTAAACTGATTGATCATTATGGCATTACGGGTCCTAATGCACGTGCTGCTGGTATCGCACGAGATGTGCGCATCGAGCAACCTTATCTGATTTATTCTGAGTTAGAGCTAGAAGCAATTATAGGGCAAAATTCTGATATTTATACCCGTGCTGAAATACGCTACCGTGATTTATTACAATCTGTTGATCTGATTCGACAAATACTTTCTAAAATGAAAAATCACCAAGGTAAAGTTATGTCAAAACTGCCTAATGTTTTACATTGGAAAATACCTCGTGGTGAAACCTATATTCGAGGTGAATGTTCACGCGGTGAGTATGGCTATTATGTGGTGACGGATGGCAGTGCTTATCCACGTCGTATCAATGTGCGAGGGCCTTCTTATACCCATGCCATTGCTTTATTTGAGAGGCTTATTATCAATAATAATATTTCAGATGTTGCTGCTATGTTGGTTTCTTTGCATACCTATCCACCGGAGATCGAGAGGTAAATCTAGATTCCTCAGTTGACCGCTACTAGAAGGCATAATTTTATGATTAGCTTTACAACTTTTGATTCATCATACTTCACCTATAGAGTGAAGGTGCTACAGGGTAAATTATACTACTGTGATAGCGTATGGCGTTGTTGTAATTGCACAGAAGGGAACAACCATTCTGTGCAATTACGTCTAGCCATACACCACCACAGCAGCATACTTTACCCTGTCCAACCGAGGATTCTAGATTAATGAGTGTTCGTGATGTGCTATCTCCCTTTATTGCTTGGAAAAATTTATTTCGTGACCCCGTTTGTATTCCTGATCCATTAAATGATCGACCTGGTGCGGAACGCTATCGAGGCTTCCATAAAAATAATATGGAGTTGTGTATTGGTTGTGGAACTTGTGAAGCAATTTGTCAAAATGGCGCAATTGATATGCTTGCCGTCAACGGTATTCCCGCTCAACAGGGTGATTCAGGTTTGCGTCCACAGATTGATTATGGGCGTTGTTGCTGGTGTGCGCTGTGTGTTGATGTTTGTATGACAGGCTCACTCACTATGTCTAATGAGTATACTTGGGTAGAAAGTGATCCTGATAAGTTCCGTTTTATACCTGGTGTAGATAAAAAGGATTGGGATAATGCCGAGCTTGGCTATCAACGTGCAACGCGGGATATGATTCCTGCTGAACGTGTAACTATGCCAGAATTAGAGCCAGAAGAACGTATTCAATCCTACGCTGAAATTGTCAAAGGTTATGATATTGAAGCAGCTAAATTGGAAGCAGATCGTTGTGTTTCTTGTGGTTTATGTATTGCCACTTGCCCAACGCACATGTCAATTCCAGATTATATTGCTGCCATTCGTGATGGTGATTATGAGCGTGGTATTAAATTGCTTTATGAAACCAATCCCTTTTCAGAGGTTTGTGGCAGAATTTGTACGCATCGTTGTGAAAGCTCCTGTGCTGCACGTAATGAAGGTGACCCAATTGCAATACGTTGGTTAAAACGCCATATTATTGATCAGGTTCCCACAGAAAAAATCAAGGATATTATTGGTGATCCAGAACCCGCAACAGGTAAGAAAGTTGCCATTATTGGTGCTGGTCCCGCAGGCTTAACAGCTGCTTTTGATTTGGCACGTAAAGGTCATCAGGTGACGGTATTTGAAGCACTAGCAGCAGGTGGTGGCATGACACGTTATGGTATTCCTGAATATCGCTTGCCCTACGATGCGCTGGATAATGATATCTCGGTAATCACTTCAATGGGTGTCGATATTCAGTACAATACTCGTATTGGAACAGATATTAGTATGTACACTTTGCAACAAGATTATGATGCGGTGATGCTTGCAGTGGGTTTGCAGCAAGGACGCTCTACCCGCATAGCTGGCTCAGAGCATCCTCAAGTAAAAAAAGCAGTTGATTTATTACGCCAGATTGCCGCAGGTGAAGACCTTAAAGCACCT
>CAYSGK010000055.1:0-10848 GCA_964430395.1 uncultured Methylophaga sp. | reverse complement strand
ATAACTAATTCTGCGACTTTATGCCTAGAATAGTATGGCTTCTTCTCATGCTGAACTCTACAGATTGAATAGTCACGGGTATAAGTGAGCCTTAATTAAACTATTGAAGAGACCGATCATCATGATTGAAAAGATTACTCACAAATTTCACTTTAAACACGAAACACATAAAGAAACCTTATTAAAATTTGTGGCACTGGTCTCTATTCTTGTCGCTTATTTTTTCTATATGAGCTGGAAATACAATGCGTCTACCGGTTTTGGTGTTGCACTCTTAACATGGAGCTTTTTTGTGCTTTGCACTCCTGTCGCTGATGGCGGGTTTATTCTTGCCTTTCCAATTAGGCTGCTATTCAAAATAAAAATGGCGTATACCCAGATCGTATTATGGTTTTTTGCCATTGCAATTAACTTATTTATGCTGTCAACAAAGCCTCACACCTATGATTTGACCTTTTTAACACAATTATTAAAACATATTCTTACTGTGCCTTATCCCTATTGGAGTATTTTAATTATCAGTGCCGTAGGTACATTATTGTCTATTTTCTTTGGTGATGAAATGATGGATGTCACCACACATAAAGAAAGAAAATTCAGCCAACACCACGGATTTAAGTATCGAACTATTCTTGTTTTAGGCCTTGGCGTGTTGACAGTGCTTGCGTATTATTATTTGTTAAACAGCCTTAATATTGTCTTACCTGAATAAACACTAGAGAGGTGGAATATGATTAAAATTTATGGTCAAGCCGGTACACGAAGCACGCGTGTTCTCTGGGCATTAGAAGAAGCCGGAGCCCATTATGAATTTATAACTGTCGATCTTGGCAAAGGTGACGCTAGGCAGGAGGTTTATCTAAAGCTCAATCCTGGTGGTAAAGTACCTTCTTTAGTCCACAATGATTTAGTTTTGACCGAATCTGCTGCAATTTGCACTTATATCGGCGATCTATTCCCCGATTCAAAGCTTGTCCCCACTACTAGCAACTCATCAAACCGTGCACGCTACAATCAAGCTTGCTACTTCGCTATGACCGAGCTTGAACAGGCGCTTTGGAGCATGGCAAAACATCGCTTTGCATTGCCTAAAAAATTTAGAATTAGAGAAATGATTACAACTGCAACGTATGAATATGAAAAAGCATTAGATGTTTTTAGTCTGCGCCTTGGCGACCGTCAGTTTTTGGTGGGTGATGATTTTACCTGTGCCGACATAATTACGGCGAGCATTCTAAAATGGGCAACACAAGGCGGTAAACGAGCGCTGTCATTACGACATGAGAATGTTGAGCGCTATTTGGATGAAATGCTTGCTCGTGACGCCTTTGTTCGAGCGCTTAATCGTGAACAAAAATCTTAGTTATTTAGCAAAAGCACGTAATAAGGTAAACTATGTCTTTAATTTAATTGAGAATAGAATGTGCAACAGTTAATCGCTATTGCTGGAGGAGGAGCATTAGGTGCAGTATTGCGCTTTTTAATGTCTTCTCATGTCTACCGAATTTTTGGTAAAGACTTCCCCTATGGCACGTTGTCAGTGAATGTTTTAGGCTCATTTTTAATGGGGCTATTTTTCATCTTAATTGTCGAGCGAGGCATGCTTTCTGGAGAATGGCGCAGCATCATTATCGTCGGGTTTTTGGGCGCATTTACTACCTTTTCAACTTTTTCAATTGAAACCTTAACCTTATTAGAATCTGGCGAGTTAAGTCGCGCCGCTCTAAATATCTTTTTAAGCGTAGCCCTCTGCCTTGTCGCAACATGGCTTGGTCTAGTAATGGGAAGACAATTATGACTCATGACATAACAATGGTTCGGATCTACCTTTCTGAAGGCCGCGATCATTTCGAACGAATAGTAACGTGGTTGCATGATGATAGCCAAGTGCAAGGTGTATCTGTGTTTCGCGCTATTGAAGGTTTTGGTAAAGATCGACAGCTTAAAACAGCTTCATTAATGGATTTGTCGTTAGAATTGCCTGTCGTTATCGAATTTTTTGGCGCAAAAGAGATGATCAAGGATGTACTTGAACAAATAAAAACAAAAGTGGAAGTTGATCATATTGTCAGCTGGCCAGCACAAACCGGAATATAAAATGTTAGACCCAAAATTATTACGAAATGAACCTGAAAAAGCGGCTGAGCAACTAGCGCGCCGTGGCTACACATTAGATTTAGCCTTGCTTAAATCATTAGAGCAAGAACGCAAACAAGCGCAAGCTGATGCTCAAAGCTTGCAAACAGAACGCAATAGTCGCTCAAAAATGATCGGTAAAGCTAAAGCTGCAGGCGAAGATATTGCTCCTTTGTTAGCTGAGATTGAAGACTTAGGGGCAAAACATAAGGCGGCTGAAGCACGTCTAGCTGAGGTGTTGCAGAAACTCACAGATGTCGCGATGGAACTGCCTAATATTCCACAAGCGGATGTGCCTGCTGGGAAAAGCGAAGATGATAATGTCGAAATATCTCGTTGGGGCGAACCAAAGACATATGATTTTGAACCAAAAGATCATGTTGATCTGGGCGAATCACTTAGTGGCGGTATGGACTTTGAAACAGCCGCCAAAATCAGCCAAGCGCGCTTTGTTACTTTGCAAGGCCCACTGGCTAAGCTTCATCGAGCATTAACCCAGTTTATGTTGGATATGCATACGCAAGAGCATGGCTATACTGAAACCTATGTGCCTTATTTAGTGAACAGTGATTCACTGCGTGGTACGGGACAGTTGCCTAAGTTTGCTGAAGATTTATTTGCCATTAAAGATACTGATTTATATCTGATCCCAACGGCTGAAGTGCCTGTAACTAATATCGTTCGTGATACCATTTCGACAGACAAACAATTACCTTTGAAATTTGTAGCACACACACCTTGCTTTCGAAGTGAAGCAGGTTCATATGGTCGAGATGTGCGAGGCCTGATCCGCCAGCATCAATTTGAGAAAGTAGAATTAGTGCAAATTGTTCGCCCAGAAGAATCTAATGCGGCACATGAAGCGCTAACTGGGCATGCTGAAACTATTTTGCAAAAATTGGAACTACCTTATCGCAAAGTTATCTTATGTATGGGTGATTTAGGTTTTTCATCAAGCAAAACCTACGATTTAGAAGTATGGTTACCAAGCCAAAAAACCTATCGTGAAATTTCATCCTGTAGTAATTTTCAAGACTTCCAAGCGCGACGCTTGCAAGCCCGCTGGCGTAACCCAGAAACAAATAAGCCGGAGTTAGTACACACTATCAATGGTTCTGGTTTAGCAGTAGGCCGAACACTTTTAGCTGTGATGGAAAATCATCAAGATGAACAAGGCAATATTCATATTCCCAAGGCATTACGCCCTTATATGAATGGCCAGGAGATTATCAGTGGATCAGTTTAACCTAATTCAGAAAATCATTATCTGGGCTCTTCCTGTTATTTTTGCCATCACAGTTCATGAGGTTGCTCATGGTTGGGTAGCCATGAAACTAGGTGATCGAACAGCACAAATGATGGGGCGCTTGACCTTAAACCCAATAAAGCATATTGATCCTATTGGCACCATTTTAATACCCGGACTGTTGCTTATGATGGGTGGTTTTATGTTTGGTTGGGCCAAGCCTGTTCCTGTCACATTTCAAAATTTAAATCACCCCAAAAAAGATATGGCATGGGTAGCCATAGCCGGTCCAGCAGCCAATTTTATTATGGCAATAATCTGGGCGTTAGTTGCAAAGCTGGGATTAACTATTTTAAGCTCTGGCATAGCAATGGGCGAACCAATGCTTTATATGGGAGTAGCTGGGGTATTAATCAATACCATGTTGATGGTTCTTAATTTGTTACCCTTACCACCTTTAGATGGCGGTAGGATTCTAGTGAGTTGGCTGCCTGGCCCACTGGCATGGCAAGTTAGTCGAATTGAGCCCTACGGATTTTTTATATTAGTTGGACTTATTTATTTTGGCATTCTTAGCATGATACTTTGGCCTTTTATAGAACTATTTTTAAACTTGCTAGCCGCATCATTTGGCTTACCAGTACAAATATTTTCAATTCTTTGAGTAACTTTACCCGTTACCATCAGGAGAACATTTTTGGATACCGTAGCATTACAATCTCGTCGCATCGTTTCGGGCATGCGTCCAACGGGGAGATTACACCTCGGCCATTATCATGGCGTATTAAAAAACTGGATCAAACTACAGCACGAATTTGACTGTTTCTTTTTTGTCGCTGACTGGCATGCGCTAACCACGCATTATGAAGAAAGTGGCATTATTGAAGACAGTGTTTGGGATATGGTGATTGATTGGATCGCCGCTGGCATCGAGCCTTCTGCGGTGTCACTCTTTCTGCAATCGAAAGTACCTGAACATGCTGAATTACATTTATTGTTGTCAATGATGACACCGATCTCATGGCTTGAGCGCGTTCCAACTTATAAAGATCAACAAGAAAAACTTAAAGAAAAAGACTTGTCGACCTATGGTTTTTTAGGTTACCCATTACTGCAAAGTGCCGATATCTTAATCTATCGTGCTGGCCAAGTGCCTGTTGGTGAAGATCAAGTGGTACACGTTGAATTAACTCGCGAAGTGGCACGTCGTTTTAACCATATTTATGGCCGCGAAGCTGACTTTGAACAAAAGGCAGAACAAGCGATTAAAAAAATGGGTAAAAAGAATGCAAAGCTGTATTCAAATTTACGCCGAGCTTACACCGAACAAGGCGATGCCGAAGCCTTAGAAACTGCTCGTGCATTATTAAAAAGCCAACAAAACTTAGCCTTAGGTGATACCGAACGTTTATTCGGTTATCTTGAAGGTGGTGGTAAAGTGATTTTGCCTGAGCCTCAAGCTCTACTCACTCCAGCAGCTAAAATGCCAGGATTAGATGGCCAGAAAATGTCTAAATCATATGGTAATACAATTGCCTTGCGTGAGTCAGAAGCGTCAATCACTGAAAAGCTCAAAAAAATGCCGACTGATCCTAGTCGTGTCCGACTCACTGATCCGGGTGAGCCAGATAAATGCCCTGTTTGGCAACTGCATGAAGTCTATTCAGCTGACGATCAAAAACAGTGGGTTCAAGACGGCTGCCGTAGTGCAAGCATAGGCTGCTTAGAATGCAAAGGCCCTTTAATTGATTCTATTTGTGCTGAATTAAAACCAATTCGCGAACGCGCAGAAGAATTAAGTTGTCACCCTGAAGATGTGCGCCGCATTATTCAGGATGGTAATGAGGCAGCACGCGAAGTAGCACGAGATACTTTAGAAGAAGTGAGAGAAGCAATGGGGCTTAGTTATAAATAACCCCCTTGTATTGAGCTTATCGTCTAAAATGGAGACACCAAATTTTATTAATGTTGATCTAGAGCTTAGCTCAGAGAATGATTTATCTTTGATCGCTAATGAACTAAAAGGTCGGATATTTATCCTTGATGAAGGGTTCTCTGGCTCAGAATTTAGTTTACGTTTTGAATGTAGTTTAAATGAAACCCAGCCTGAGCCTGTTTTAAAAGAATTTATCAAATTAATTCGCACCCTATCTAATGAGGCTATGGCTCTGCTTGGTTCTACAACACAGAAAATCGTTGATATTGGTTTTGACAGTGGAAACCAATATCAGTTTGCAACACGTATTTCAAATACCCTATTGAATGAATTATCATCTTTAGGTTTTGAAATCGTTATCACTATTTATCCAATAACTGAATAAATAGTTAATATCCACAATCATGTCGGGAGACAACAAAATGGCAGAACGAATTCAAAAAGTATTAGCGCGCGCAGGTTACGGTTCACGTCGCGGGCTTGAACAAATGATTAAAGATGGTCAGATCACCGTTAATGGTGAACAGGCTAAGCTGGGTGATAAAATTGAAATGGGCGACACCATTCGCTTGCAAGGTGGAAAACCGCTTTCACCTAAACGTTTATGGCAACAGCCGCAGCAAGTGATGCTTTATAACAAGCCTGTTGGTGAAGTTTGCACTCGCAATGACCCTGAAGGTCGTCGAACTATTTTCCAAGCACTACCTTCGCCTGAAGAAGGTCGCTGGGTCAGTGTAGGTCGTTTAGATATTAATACCAGTGGTTTAATCATTTTAACAACGGATGGCGAATTAGCTAACAAACTAATGCATCCATCTAACGAGATGGATCGTGAGTACGCTGTGCGCATTTTAGGTGATGTCACATCTGAAATGATGCAAAACCTACGAGATGGTGTCGAGTTAGAAGACGGTAAAGCACACTTTGCTGATATCCAAGAAGCCGGTGGTGAAGGTGCAAATCATTGGTATCACGTTGTTATTCAAGAAGGTCGTAATCGCGCTGTTCGGCGATTATGGGAAAGCCAAGGCGTGCAAGTCAGTCGGTTAATGCGAGTGCGTTACGGTACCGTGATTATTCCGAAGCAGTTGAAAATGGGTAAGTGGTCCATGCTGGAAGGCAAAGATTTAGAACGGCTTTATGAGTCTGTTGACTTACAAGCCAATGAACTTGAAAAAGTAGGTCGAGCACAACGTGATAAAAAGCTTCGTCCGATCAAAACGGCCAAATCTCCGGCACGACAAAAAACAGATAATAAATCATATAAAGGCAAACGTTCGCCTCGTATTCGAGGGCGTTAATTATCTCTTAAAAATGCGGGGCTTTTTAAGCGCTTACAACGGCTTGATTTCGCCCTGCTTTTTTCGCTTTATATAATGCACTATCAGCGCGAGAAAATAAGGCTTCACCCTTTTCACCATGCTTTAATTGAGCCACGCCTAAGCTAACCGTAAATCCAAAAGTTCGTAAGCCATCATTGCAATTTAATTGAGATACGGCGATACGGATCCGCTCTGCTACTAATAATGCAGCTTTGCTATCCGTATTGCTTAAAATCAATGCAAATTCTTCGCCGCCATATCGAAAGGCAATATCACTAGCACGCATAGTATCAGTCAATGATTTTGCTAATACTTTTAGTGCTAGATCACCTCCGCTGTGACCATACGTATCATTAACTGCTTTGAAGAAATCAATATCTAACATCACTAAGGACATTGGAGCATGTTGACGCTGGGCTAAATCAATTTCACGCTTCAGACTATTATCGAACGCGCCTCGGTTATTTAAGCCTGTTAGCTTATCTTGTAATGCTGCGGCCTGTGCTTCACGATAAAGTAAACAGTTACGCAGTGGATATACTAACTTGCATAAAAAATCTTCTAATAATTGTGTATCAGAATCCGTAAATTTTTTGCTTCGTGTTAACGTTAACTCTCCTAACCAATCTCCATTCATTTCTAAACGATAATGGCAAGAATGATGGCTACGACTACCCGTGTTAAATTCACAATGTGAACTTTGATTTTGATAGTGCAGGCTATCATAAGCTAATACTTTATTTATTTCAGTATGAAACAGCTCAATAACCGCATCTATATCTAACGTTGTTTGTAATATCCCAGGGAGTCGTGCCGCCATCCCTTCAGCACTATTAGGCACATCTTGCGTAAGATTAAAATCAATTGCATGGCTATGTTTGCCAACCAAAGATAACTTTGCTGTTTCTGTGGGTAGTTGATTTTCCATTTTGCATATCCTCAGGTTCTAGTTCACTATAACTAGTTCTTAAGCGATTATCATGCCAAAATAGTATTCCATTTAAATATCAAGCTATTACAGTATGTATGCCGATAAATTGACGGGGATTATTGTGCAGAAAAGGACTGCCCAGTCTCGGCAAGACTATCCCTTCCCATTAAATAAAGGTATGTTGGTACAATATCTTCTGGCAAGGGTAATGAGTTTGGATCTATGCCTGGAAAGGCGCGGGCATAAAGCGTTGTTTGCACCGGCCCAGGGATCACACAATTCACTCGTAACCGTCCTTCACTTTCAAATTCATCTGCTAATTGCTTGCTTAACGTTTCAATACCTGCCTTTGCTACACCATAGCCCGCCCAATAGGCTTTATCTTTATAATCATCACTACTGAAAATGATGGCACCATGATCTTGCTGTCTAAGTAGTGTGACGCATGCACGTGCTAATAAATAGGGAGCTGTCAGATTAATATGTAATGTTTCCAACCATGTAGCCGTATTTTGATTTTCAAAAGGTGCGATCTGCCCCAAGGCGGCAGCACAGTGTACTAAGCCATCTAAACGAGCAAAGTTTTCAGCAATATTATTAGCTAATGTTTCATAATCCGTAACACTTGCGCCGATTAAATCCAATGGATAAATAGCTGGAGTTTTGCCACCATCTGCTTCGATCTCGTCATAAACCTTTTCAAGTGCTTTAATATTTTTATCAAGTAAAATAACGGTAGCACCATGTTTAGCATAAGATTTAGCCACAGCCGCACCAATGCCATCTCCTGCCCCAGTCACAAGAATAACGTTATCAACAAGAAGATCGACGGGAGCAGTATAATTCATTTATATTAATTCATGATTAAAAAAGGAGTAGTATACCTTAAAGCGTGACTAGTAATAGCTTTGCACAATTCTCGCCGTTACGAATAGCACCTTCCAACGTTGCCGGGTAATTATTGGCAACATAATCACCCGCCAGCCATAAACCTGAAATATTTGTTTTACACCCTGGGCGCTGTTTTTCAATACCTACCGTACAGGCAAATGTGGCACGTTTTTCACGGATCACAAAACCTTGCTGTGCATGCCTGGGCATGGCAGGAAACATATCATGCACTTCTTTACACACCAAGTCTATCAACTCATCTTTTGCCATTTTTTCATGTTTGCCCGGTGCGCTGATAACTACCGCCATTAAGCCTGGAGTTTGCTCACTACGATCGAAGATCCATTGACTTAATGTGCCTGACATACCCAACATCAAGGCCGTTAAACGGGTGTCAGTGGCATACTGTAAATACACCGTGCAGATTGGGTATTCTAGCGGTGAATGATGCTCCATATGAGCTGATAGTAATTTCTTACTTTGTGACAGATTTGTTGCGACTATAATATTGTCGGCTTGTAAATTAACACCATCATCAGTGATGGCTCCCGCTATTTTACCATTCTTAATAACAAGCTCTTTCACCCTAGTTTGTAGGCTGATTGTGCCGCCTTGCTGCTGAATATAATTTGCAGCCACTTTGGGAAATAAATCGCCTAATGGTTGGCGGGGAATAAGTGAATCTGCGGCAGATTTTCCCTTCCCTAAACTATCTCGAAGCACGATCGCCAGCAAATGCGCCGATGCTTCTTCTATCGGTGTGTTTAATGTGGCAAGGCATAGCGGCTCCCACAACTGCTTAACTAATCGCTTTGACTGATTAGATCGAAGTAACCACTCACTTACCGTTAAATCATCGCCATATAGTAGCTTTGGAATGCTGGACTGTAATTGTACCACTTGTTTGAGCCCTGAAATCCCTGCACTAGCGACAAGATTCCATGCTAAAGATAGCGGCCAAGGCAAGTATGATTTGCTCGACAAAAGCAATGGAGGATAATCCGTATCGTGGATTGTGATATCCATTGCTTGGCGGTGAAATACATCATTGCTATCAATACCTATCGACTGCATTATTGCTAACATTCGGTCATAAGCACCGATCATTAGATGCTGGCCATTATCGATGACCAAATCTTGCCATAATGAATTTCGTGCTCGGCCGCCAAGCTGTTTAGCCGATTCGACTAAATGAACTGGCTCCCCCCGCTGCACACAAGTAATCGCCGCAGTAAGGCCACTCCAACCACCACCGATGATAAGTGTTGTCACTTAAATCGCTTTTGCTTGTGTGCTGTTCGCCATGCGATCCATAGCTTTCTGAGCGGTGTTAATGAGATGCGATGCTGCATCACTTTGAAACCGTCCTTTTCAATTTCATCTAACGTCGCCTCATAAATAGCCGCCATAATTAAACCTGTTCGTTGGCTGTAACGATCACCGTCCGGTAGCACATCCATGGCCTGTTGATAGTATTGTCGTGCACGTTCGGTTTCAAACTTAAGATAAGCTATTAATTCATCGCTAGATTTTAAATCTAAGATATCTTCTTTTTTTATATTAAACTTCTGTAAATCTTCTTGAGGCAAATAAATTCGACCTCGCTCCGCATCTTCTCGCACATCACGAATGATATTGGTCAATTGTAGTGCCATTCCAAGATTTTCAGCATATTTAAGCGTATTTCGGTCTTGATAGCCGAAGATTTCAACAGATAACAAGCCGACAACACTGGCCGCACGATGGCAATATAAGGCGAGATGCTTAAATTCTTGATATGAAAACTGATCTAAATCCATTTCCATACCATCAATGATTTCCATAAAATATTCTTCATGCAAATCAAAGTTCTTTATCGCCGTCTGCAAAGCTTTGCCTACAGGGTGTGTTGCTTCACCTTTAAAGGTTTGAGCAATTTCGAAACGCCACCATTCTAGTTTTTTGCGGGCAACATCAGCATCGCTTATTTCATCAACAGTATCATCCACCTCTCGGCAAAAGGCATACAACGCAATAATCGCTTGCCGTTGTTTTTCGGGCAAGAATAAAAAACTATAATAAAAGCTCGATCCGCTTTTCGCCGCTTTATCCTTACAATACTCATCTGGCGTCATCGTTGTAAGTGCTCCACAATTTTCCCTTGCTGTAAGTGTGATTCAATAATTTCATCAATATCTTCCTTGCTTTGATATTGATACCAAGTGCCTTCTGGATAAACCACCAACATTGGACCTAATGCGCAACGATTTAAACAACCCGCATTATTAACACGCACCTTTTTAAGCTTTAATTCTTTTACCCGCTGCTTAGCATAATCACGCAAAGACTGCGCATTATGTTGCTGACAATATTCTCTGCCATCATCACGCTCATGGGTACAAAAAAA
>CAYSGK010000054.1:0-10931 GCA_964430395.1 uncultured Methylophaga sp. | reverse complement strand
TCTTTCAGGATACCCTTTTTTATATCGAGGTTTAAATAATGCGAATTTTAGTTTTAATAGTAATAGGCCTTTTGTTATATATTATTATTGACAACCTTTTTAGAAAAAGAAGACCGCCGCAACATCAAGATGAGCTAGGTAAAATGGTACGCTGTTTGCATTGTGATTTACACATTCTTGAACGAGAGGCAATTCGATCAGAAGATAATTACTTTTGCTCGCAAGAACACCTTGAAGCTGAACAAAGAAAATAAAATGAAATTTATTGATACGGAATCAATAATAAGCGACAGCCTTATTCCTTGGCGAGAACTTGCCGCTTTTGCGGTTTATCGACTGTTTTTAGCTATTGCTTTATTTGTCGTGTTTTCTTATCAATTACCGCCGGAGTTTCTAGGTAAAAGCGCCCCCAATATATATCAAAACATAAGTCAATTATATCTTGTAATAGCAGTTATATTTTTGATGTCAACTCTTCAGAAAAAAGGAATATTCGAATTCCAAACAACAATTCAATTAGTCGTTGATATTGTTGTTTTAACGTTTATTATCTATAGCAGTGGCGGCCTGAGTTCAGGATTAGGGATCTTACTTGTTGTGATTGTGGTTACAGGAGGCGCATTGATTCCTGGCCGACTCGCGTTATTTATTGCTGCGGTAGCGACAGTTTCAATTTTATCAGAGGTAACTGTAAGTCGAGTAATTGATGGAAAGCTAATTGAATATAGTCATGCGGGCATGTTAGGCGCCACATTTTTTATCACAGCGTTATTAGCGCAAGCATTAGGCAAAAAGACAGAACAATTACAGCAACAACACGTGGGAGATGTAAATCGATTAAGTCGATTAAATCAGCATATTATTGAACGATTACATGTGGGTGTTATGATTGTTGATAAAGAGAATAAAGTGTATTCAACGAACAAATCAGCGCAAGTTTTACTGGGTGTGACAGAAGCAATTAATGGTGAACATATATCGGACCAAATGCCCGAATTATTTGGTCAGTTGGGAAATTGGCGACAAGGGCGAACAGGTGTCGTGGGCGAGTTTCAGCCACAAGTAGGTTTTGCAGAGGTTTTACCTGAAATGATTGCGTTAGAGGAGGGTGACACTCTAATCTTTCTAACTGATACGACAGAATTAACTCAGCAAGCGCAACAGATGAAATTAGCTTCATTAGGGCATATGGCGGCAAGTATTGCTCATGAGATCCGTAATCCATTAGGTGCTATAAATCATGCTTCTGAATTATTGTCTGAAGCAGATGTTGCAGAAAAAGATCAAAAATTATTAACAATAATTCAGCGGCAGAGTCAAAGAGTAAATGGTATTATTGACGCTGTATTACAGCTAGGCAGACGTAATATTTTAAATAAATCAACATTTATACTTGCACCATGGTTAGAACAATTTATAGAAGAATTTAAACAAAATGAGCGTATTCCAAAGAATGCAATCTATTTAAGGCTTGCATCTGTATTGACACAGGTTCGTGTTGATCAGGAGCAACTAAGACAAATTATGGTGAATTTATGTAGTAATGCCTGGCATTATTCAGATCCTTCTTCTGTTACTGAAGAAATGCCGCAAGTGTGGGTGCGTATGCAGGCAATAAATCAAGAAATAATGATTGATGTCTTAGATAATGGCCCGGGTGTTTCTGAAACAGCATTGCCTCAGCTGTTTGAGCCGTTTCAGTCTGAGCGTACAGGTGGAATAGGCCTAGGTTTATTCCTTGCTCGTGAAATGGCAGTGGCGAATGGGATAAGATTAGATTATATAATTACAGATGATAACTATGGTGGGTATTTTAGAGTGACATTTAATTGTGAACTGGAAGGAAAAGTATAATGCGTCCTCAAGCACTTATTATTGATGATGAGCCGGATATCTTAGATTTATTGTTGATGACATTGGAAAATATGGGTGTTGATTGCCGTACAGCAGAAAACATTGCTCAGGCTCATAAAGCACTACAAGAACAAGTGTTTGATATTTGTTTAACGGATATGCGTTTACCTGACGGAGATGGTATTGAGTTAGTAAAAACAATACAATGTGATTATCCTCAAACTCCCGTTGCAGTGATCACTGCACACGGAAATATGGAGCTTGCGGTTGAAGCACTGAAAGCAGGCGCCTTTGATTTTGTATCTAAACCATTGAAATTAAAAGTGTTACGAGATTTGATTGATACGGCAATTAGACTTTCAAACAAGAATGATAACGCTACCATAGAGCAAACGCCTTCAGATAAAAAGTTACTAGGTGAAACAGCTGCAATTAAGGATGTAAAAAGTAAAATTGCAAAATTAGCACGTAGCCAAGCTCCTGTTTATATTAGTGGTGAGTCGGGCACAGGTAAGGAGTTAGTGGCTCGACTAATTCATGAACAAAGTGCTCGTTCAGAAGGTGCATTTGTTCCGGTAAACTGTGGTGCAATTCCAATAGAATTGGTTGAAAGTGAATTTTTTGGCCATAAAAAAGGGGCATTCACCGGGGCAATAGCGGATAAAGCGGGTTTATTTCAAACTGCAAATAATGGTACTTTATTTTTAGATGAAATCGCGGATTTACCGTTGGCGATGCAAGTAAAATTATTACGCGCCATACAAGAAAAAGCAATACGTCCCGTGGGTGGGAATGAGGAATTCACCGTAAATGTGCGCATTTTATGTGCAACACATAATAATTTGGCTGAAAAAGTAAGACAAGGCCAATTTAGAGAAGATTTATATTACCGTGTTAATGTCATTGAACTTAATGTGCCCCCATTACGAGATCGTAAAGAAGATATTCCTATTTTGACGCAACATATTATTACTCAACTGGCAGAACGTCACCAACGAGAAGTACCATCAATATCTGGTGAGGCACTGGCGGCTTTAGGCCAGCATTCATTTTCGGGAAATGTTCGAGAACTTGAGAATGTATTAGAACGAGCCATGACGTGGATGGAAGGTGACGTGATTACGATAGAGGATCTTGTTTTAACAGAAACAAAAGTTGTATCGGATCAAACAACGGTAGTAAGTGATTCTCCAAAAGAATCAATAACAGAAATAGATTTGGATGGGCAACTAGAAGATCAAGAACGAATTTTGATTACTCAGGCATTGGAATCTACACGCTGGAATAAGACAGCCGCAGCAAAAAAATTAGGTATTACGTTTCGCGCTTTGCGCTATAAGTTAAAAAAATTGAATTTGGAATAATAAATAGAAATACTATGACAATATCGAATGCCCAAAACCCTGATTTAGATTGGAGTCAAGTCCGTGAAACGGTACGTATGATGAATCTGGCTGTCGCGCAAATAGAAATGTCTATGACAGAAGGTGATGATTCGGTCGCGACCTTGACCAATGCGTTTACGACAATGGCCGGCAGAGTTCAAGCGATTGAGTCTTTGGTAAAAGAGAAAGATAATGAAGAATTTCAACAGATCACTGAGCAATGCAATGCTATTTCGGCTGAAATGCAACATGCCATTATGGCATTTCAATTTTATGATAAGTTAACACAGCGCCTAAGCCATGTTTCACACTCCTTAGAATCATTAGTTGATCTTGTTGGTGATAATTCGCGTCTATATAACCCTGTTGAATGGTCCATTTTGCAAGAAAAAATTAAATCCAGATATACCATGCCTGCGGAGCATGATATGTTTGAGATGATGATGAGCGGAATGTCGATAAAAGATGTACTAAAACAAATGCAACAAGATAAAGATAATGAGGATGATATTGAGCTGTTTTAGCTCCATTCATTTATTTAATTTGAGGGTATAAGTCGAATAGAGCTGTCATCTTTCAGTGAAAGCGAATCAGCGCTGGACGTTAATTTGAGGCTAAGCAGTAGCATCACAGATTCATCCACGAGCTGAGCTGATACTACATGGCCTGCAGTGCTACCATCATCTGTAATCACTTCATCAGCGACAGATGGCAACAGATTTGTTTTTGCTTGCGCAATAAAAAGTCTACGACTGGGTTTACCTAGATAATGTAATCGTGCGACTACTTCTTGTCCGGGATAACAGCCTTTGCTAAAGCTCACGCCATCAACAAGATCGAGACTGACTTGCTGGGGGGTGAATTTTTCTTTACTTTCAGGCCAAATCATAGCTAAACCGGCTTTAATATCGAGCTGTTCCCATAGAGATTCTGTAACTAATGATAAACCCTGTTGTTTGAATTCTTCGAGGTGTTCTTCAAGTGAATCGTGGCGACAGATAGATAGGAACCGTTTAGTATCATTGGGGTGTTTTATGATATTTAGTGACTTAGGTGTGGCAGTCATTAAGCCTATGCAAGATAAGTGATCACTTTCATTGCTAATGCTTACATTTGACCGTAAGACATACATACTAAGGCGCTGCAGCAATAAATCGCACATTTTTCTGGGGAGAATGAGTTGAAAGCCGTCCTCTCTTCGAATAAGTAAGAATATGGCAAAAAGCCGGCCTTTAGCATTACAAAAACCACTGCGTTGGGCTTGGTTAATTTCGAGTTCGTTGACGTTATTTGTGACTAAGTTTTGTAAAAAAGTGCTGGCATCATCCCCAGTTATTTGCAATACCCCCATTTCTTCCAATGGTGTAAAGTAGTTACCTGCTTGTAGGTCCAGCGTATCAGAGTTAGTCATTATTGTAGTTCTGCAGTTGAATTACACTATTGTAGCTGACTTAACGAGGAAAGGAATCTGAAAATGATAGAAAAGCATTTTAGTATTGAGCTTGGTCGCTCTAAATGGCTACTGAGCTATTTGATTATTATTCATAGCTTAATGCTGGGGATAATGATGACCTTACTCGCTAATATTTACTTGTCATTGATAGCTGTGGCAATAATATCGACCAGTTTTATTTATTATTGTAAGCAGTATCAGTGGCTAAAGAAGGGGCGAGCAATAACAAAGATTGAACGAAATGCGAAACAACAGTGGACGCTTTTCTATTCTGATAATTCAACACAAGGAAATTTAGTCTTAAATCACTGTGTGGCGACATCAAAACTAGTCATTTTATATTTGTCAGGGGCATCCTCACGAAGGATTAAATCAGTCACGATATTAGAGGATGCCGCAGATGCGGATCTATTTCGAGCGTTGCGGGTATATTGTCGAGATCCTAAGACTTTCCTGCAATGATAGTGTCTTGTGGTGGTTGTGACTCATCGAGATCGGGATAATCTAGAGTATAATGTAAGCCACGACTTTCTTTTCTTGTTAATGCTGAGCTAATAATTAACTCGGCAATTTCAGCAAGGTTACGCAATTCTAATAAATCACTACTAATACGATATTGGGTGTAATAATCAGCAATTTCTTGCTGTAATAATTGTAAACGTCGTTGTGCTTTATAAAGTCGTTCATCACTACGAACAATACCGACATAATCCCACATAAATCGGCGTAACTCATCCCAGTTATGGCTCACTGATATTGCTTCTCTAGCAGGGCGAACACGGCTGGCATCCCAAGTGGGGATCGATGACGTTCCCGTCGATAGTGGTAATTGTTGTTTAATGTGTTCTGCAGCTGAACGAGCAAAAACGATACATTCTAATAATGAATTACTAGCCATACGGTTTGCACCATGTAAGCCGGTGTGTGCTGTTTCACCAATGGCATAAAGCCCAGCTATATCTGTTTGGCCATGCAGATCGGTCATTAATCCCCCACAGGTGTAATGCGCGGCTGGCACGACAGGGATCGGCTCCTGTGTCATATCAATGCCAAAATCAAGGCAACGCTGGTGAATAGTGGGAAAGTGTTCTTCAATAAACGCTTTTGGCTGGTGGCTGATATCAAGATAAACACAATCATCACCAAGGCGTTTCATTTCGTGGTCAATGGCGCGGGCGACAATATCTCTGGGTGCTAAATCAGCTTGCGGGTGGAATGCGGCCATAAACTGTGTACCGTCAGCTAGCAATAATTTGGCTCCTTCACCCCGCAAAGCTTCACTAATCAAAAAGGATTTAGCTTGTGGATGATAGAGACAGGTAGGATGAAATTGAATAAATTCCATATTAGCCACGCGACAGCCAGCACGCCAACCCATGGCAATGCCATCCCCTGTCGATACATCTGGGTTACTGGTATAAAGATAAACTTTACCAGCACCGCCTGTGGCTAATACTGTTATCGGTGCGATAAAACTAACAGGGGTATCTGTTTTAATATCCAAGGCATAACAGCCTAAACATTTATTATTATCTTGGCCTAATTGTTTGCGGCTGGTGATCAGATCAATACTAATATGGTAGGGGAATAACTCAATATTTGGGTGAGCTTGTGCTTTGGCAAGCAAAGATGTTTCAACTTCCCTTCCAGTCGCATCCGCGGCATGAATGACTCTACGGTGACTATGGCCACCTTCTTGTGTGAGGTGATAAGTTTCAGAAGTGACGCCATCTTTGGTAAAAGAAACACCTTGTTCAATTAGCCATTCAATATTTTTACGAGCCTGCTCAACCGTAAACCGAACAGCTTCTTCATCACATAGGCCTGCACCTGAAAGCAAGGTGTCCTCGATATGTGATTGCACAGAATCTGCTTGATCGAGCACGACAGATATACCTCCCTGTGCGTATAATGAGGCACCTTCTTGTAATTGGGTCTTTGATAATACGGCTACACGAGCATGGTCAGCTAAATGTAGGGCATGTGAAAGCCCGGCAACACCACTGCCAATAATAAGTACATCAAAGTAATAAGTTGAAGTCATATAGAGCAATCTTAATTCAAGGTAAATTAATTTAAGTGTTATTTTGCACTGTTTATGGAACAAAGTTAAATCATTATGGTCAATCAGTTAACAGATAAATATAATCTCCGGCAGTTCGGAGCGAGCCGGAATACAGGATGAACGTGGATTTAGAGCTAGTACAACGTGTACAAGCAGGTGATAAAAAAGCATTTGATGTGTTGATCACGAAATATCAACAGCGGATTGTGCATGTTATTACAGGCTTTGTTCATGATCCAGTCGAGGCATTAGATGTGGCACAAGAAGCATTTATTAAAGCGTATCGCGCACTCCCTAATTTTCGGGGCGATAGTGCGTTTTATACTTGGCTTTATCGTATTGCAATCAATACATCTAAAAACTATCTCACAGCGCGCTCAAGACGTCCACCTGCCAGCGATGTCGATGCGATGGATGCCACTAATTATTATGATGCGCCAGAGCTGAAAGAATTTGAAACACCTGAAACGCGAATGATGAGTGACGATCTTGAACAAGGTATCCACCAAGCTATTCAGGCATTACCGGAAGATACGGCTACAGCTATCAAGTTGCGAGAGTTTGATGGCATGAGCTATGAAGAGATCGCCGAGGTTATGGAATGTCCAATCGGCACGGTTCGATCGAGAATATTTCGTGCACGTGAAGCAATAGAATTACAAATACAAGAAATAATGAGTGAAGGGGAACAACAATGACAATGAATCACAGTGAACTATTGTCGGCATTAGTTGATGGAGAATTACAAGGTACGGAATTAGATTTCGTCTTGCAAATTTTAGCTGAAGATAAATCGGCAGTAGCTCAATTTCAACGTTATCAACAGACACAAGATGTGCTTAAAGGCTATGGTGAACGAGGTTTGAGCTACAATTTAGCGAACAAAATATCGCTTGCATTAGAAAATGAGCCAGTTTATTCACAAAAAACAAGGCAACATACAGCACAAGTAATTACTTTGCCAACACCATTTTGGAAGCAAATGACAGGTTTAGCCGTGGCAGCATCAGTGGGTGCTTTAGCGGTTGTCGGTGTCATGACGCAACCTCAATTGGCGTCTGACACACCTATGGCGGCGATTGATCCCCCTGATAAAGTGATAACAGTTGCACAAACAGGTGAACGTTGGACTGTTGATGAGCCTGAAATAGAATATAGACTTAATAACTATTTATTAGAGCATAATGAGCAGACGAGTTCGGCTGGTGTATTCTCTTATGCGCGCGTTGTTTCTTATGGTGCGGAGTAAACAGTTAATGCTAAAGCCAATAAGTGTTATTTTAAGTTTTTGTCTGATCTTGCTAAGTATATTAGCACAAGCTGATGATGCTACACTTTTACTTGAGCGTAGTGACTTAGCCGCAAAACAACTCAGCTATAACGGTGTCTTTGCGATGCAAAAGGGTGAGAAATTACAATCTATCCGAATCATACATCGTGCAGATGGCCAAGGTGTGATAGAGCGATTGATCTCTCTAAATGGTGTTGAAAGAGAATTTATTCGTACTAATAATATGGTTACATGCATTTACCCTGAAGGTAAGCGTCCTCAAGCGGATCGTCGACCACTAGGGCATGGCTTCCCTAGTGATTTATTAGACCGTATGGTATCAGCAATAGATTATTATCACTTAACATTAGGTCAACGAGGGCGCGTTGCAGCATATCAAGCACAAGAACTTATTATGCAACCCATAGATCAATATCGATATGGATATCGTTTATGGATAGAGAAAGATACAGCACTTTTGTTACAAGCGGATCTAATAAATGAAAATGGACAAGTATTGGAAAAATTCGCATTTTCATCTGTTGATATGAATGAAGAAATTGCCGATCTACTTCTTCAACCACAGATGGTTGGTAATAAAATGAGCTGGAATAGAAGAGACACCCAAGCGACAATTAATGATGCGGCAAAAAACACATCAAAATGGAAAGTTACTTGGTTACCGGAGGGATTTGAGTTAACTGGACATCAAAACCGTTTTGCAAGAAATGGTTCGCCTCTTGAGCAACGTATTTATAGTGATGGTTTGAGCTCAGTTTCTGTCTTTATGGAGAAAATTCGGGCACTACATGGCCACTTAAAAGGTGGGTCAAAAATGGGCACAGTGAATGCTTATGGTTCTATTATGAATGCGCATTTTGTGACAGTAGTAGGAGAAGTCCCAGCTAAAACTGTCGAGAAAATAAGTTCTGCCATTCAGTATATTGAGGAGTAATAGTTTTGATTGAGCAACAAGCCGTTGTGACTCGGTGTGATGATAAAACTATTTGGCTAAAAGCGCAGCGTCAATCTACATGTAGTTCATGTCAAATTAAGCACGGCTGTGGAACAGGCTTACTCAGCAACCATGTTGGCAGACGATTTTCTGAAATTTCAGTTGATAAAACTGACGATGTGCGTATTGGCCAACAGGTGCAATTAGCTATTCCAGAGCAAAGCTTATTACAAGGTGCGGCATTAATGTACATCGTACCACTATTTATATTCTTTCTTTTTGCAGTGATAGCAAAAACTTTAAATTTTAATGAATTTTTCGAAATTTTTTCAGGTTTAAGTGGTCTATTTATTGGGTTTTACCTAGTTGGATTGCGGTTGAAAAATCGTAAACACGACGTACAAGCAAAAATAATAGAAATATCAGAGGAATAACAATGAAACGATACAAAGTATGGACTGGATTAAGCATGTTTGTCGCTTATTTTTTATTGAGTGCCAATGTCTATGCACGAGGTAGTTTACCTGAATTTACCGAACTAGTTGCCGATAATGCAGCCGCCGTTGTCAATATTAGTACGACGATAACTAATAAGAATAAAAAAGTTGAGTTGCCCCCTAATTTTAAACTGCCAGAAGGTACACCGTTCGATGATTTGTTGAAGCATTTCTTTGGACAGGGAGGAGGTCAAGGCGGACAACCTTATGAAACACATTCATTAGGATCGGGCTTTGTACTGTCATCTGATGGTTATATTTTAACCAACCATCATGTTATTAAAGATGCAGATGAAATTATTGTCCGTTTTAATGATCGCAGTGAACTTGAAGCAAAAGTATTGGGTAGTGACGAACGAAGTGATGTCGCCTTATTAAAGGTTGAGGCTAAACATCTTACTGCCGTTAAGTTAGGTGATTCCAAAGAGCTGAAAGTGGGTGAATGGGTATTAGCTATTGGATCTCCGTTTGGATTCGATCATTCTGCAACTGCTGGCATCATCAGTGCTATTGGCCGCAGCCTGCCGGGTGATAGCTATGTTCCTTTTATACAAACGGATGTAGCGATTAATCCAGGAAATTCAGGTGGGCCTTTATTTAACCTGGACGGTGAAGTCATTGGGATTAACTCCCAAATCTATAGCCGAACAGGCGGTTTTATGGGGGTTTCATTTGCCATCCCTATGGACGTAGTCATGGATGTCGTTAGCCAAATTAAATCACAAGGTTATGTCAGTCGTGGCTGGTTAGGTGTGGTTATTCAAGATGTTACCCGAGAATTAGCGGAATCATTTGGTCTGGATAAACCGCATGGTGCACTTATTTCAAGAGTATTACCAAAAAGTCCGGCAGCAAAAGCGGGCTTTGAACCAGGTGATGTGATTTTGAAATTTAATGGTAAAGAAATTGATACGTCATCAATGTTACCACCAATTGTGGGTAGAACAGCGATCGGAAAATCTGTCCCTGTTGAGGTTATGCGTAACAGTAAACATAAAACGCTCCATGTTAAAGTGGAACAATTACCTGAAAATGATGAAATGGCACAATTTAGCGGTCACTCAGATCAATTACGAGATCAGAGGTTGGCCATTGAGGTGGCAGATATTTCTGATGAGCAACGTGAACAATTTGATATTGAGGGTGGTGTTGCAGTGGTGAATGTTGATTCTGGAGCGGCGGCAGCGGCAGGGATCCGTCGAGGTGATATCATTACAAGTATCAACAATAAAAAAGTAAAAGATGCAAAGCAGTTTTTAGATGTTGCTAAGAAGTTACCAGAAGGGAAAGCGATCCCTGTGCTTATCCAGCGAGGCCAAGGTGCTATTTTCCTAGCTTTGCGGATTGAGAAATCTAAATAATTTGGCTTTAGCTAATTAAGCTGAACTTCTGGATAAGGATAGGTGCAAAACTTTTAATTTACAGCACCTTAGCAAAAAACAGATGTTAAAG
>CAYSGK010000053.1:0-10960 GCA_964430395.1 uncultured Methylophaga sp. | reverse complement strand
TTTTTATAGACTATTTATTAGTTTATTCAAGCTGCCACTTGGGCGCATTATCTGTGATAGCAATGCTTCATCTGCAAAATAATAACCGCCAAGCTCGACTGGCTTTCCTTGAGCAGAATTGAACTCTTCTACAATTTTAGCTTCATTTTCTGATAATTCTTGTGCTAATTTTGAAAAATGCGATTGCATTACCTCATCATCTGTCTGCTCAGCTAAAGCTTGTGCCCAATATAAGGCCAAATAGAAATGACTGCCACGGTTGTCTAATTCACCAATCTTGAGTTGAGTTGCGGGTGATTTATTATTGTCTAATAATTTTCCCGTCGCCTTATCTAAGGTATCAGCCAGAATTTTGGCCTTTTTATTTCCTGTGCTATTGCCTAGATGCTCTAGAGAAGCAGCTAATGCTAAAAACTCACCTAATGAATCCCAAAGTAGATGATTGTATTCTAAAAAGGGTTCAACAAGTTTTGGGGCAGTTCCCCCCGCACCTGTTTCAAATAAACCGCCACCATTCATTAATGGCACGATTGACAGCATCTTAGCACTGGTACCTAGTTCAAGAATAGGGAATAAATCCGTTAAATAATCACGTAAGATATTACCTGTAACCGAGATTGTATTTTCACCTTTTCTAATCCGCTCTAATGAAAACTGAATAGCATCTTCTGGTGATAAAATTTGTATATCTAATCCAGAAGTATCATGAGTGGGCAAATATTTTTTAACTTTAGCAATAATCTGAGCATCGTGTGCTCTATTTTTATCTAACCAAAAGATGGCAGGGGTATGCGTTAAGCGAGCACGATTAACGGCAAGTTTTATCCAATCTTGAATAGGTGCATCTTTTGCCTGACATAGTCGCCAGATATCACCTTTTTCAACATTATGTTCTAATAATATTTCATCATTATCGGTGACAACACGTACGATGCCATTTGCTGGGATTTCAAAGGTTTTATCATGTGAGCCATATTCTTCAGCTTTTTGAGCCATTAAGCCAACATTAGGCACGCTGCCCATTGTGGTGGGATCAAATGCGCCATATTGTTTACAAAATTCAATCGTTTTCTGAAAAATACCTGCATAAGCGCGATCAGGAATAATGGCTTTGGTGTCTTGTTGTTTGCCTTCTTTGTTCCACATTTGACCAGATGCACGGATCATAGCAGGCATTGACGCATCTATAATCACATCAGACGGTACATGCAAATTAGTGATGCCTCTATCAGAATCAACCATTGCCAGATCAGGGCGACTTTTATAAACAGCTTGAATATCGGCTTCAATTTCTACTTGTTTCTCTGCCGACAGACTTTTTATTTTTGTATAAACATCACCTAGGCCATTGTTTACATCTATCCCCAGTTCTTTAAAGGTTTCAGCATGTTTTTCAAACAAATCTTTATAAAAAACGAAGACAAAATGACCAAAAATAATGGGATCAGATACCTTCATCATGGTGGCTTTTAAATGCACTGAAAATAATACACCTTCTTTTTTAGCATCTTCAATTTCAGCTTCAATAAAAGCACGTAATGCATTTTTGCTAATGACTGAAGCATCAATTATTTCACCGGCCAATACCGCTGTAGCCTCTTTTAAAACGGTGATATTACCTGCATCATCAGTCAATTCTATCCGTACATTGCCTGCCGAATTTAAAGTAACTGATTTTTCACTTCCAAAAAAATCATGGTCTGACATGCTCGCCACATGTGATTTTGAATCACTACTCCATGCCCCCATACTATGTGGATGTTTACGCACATAGTTTTTCACCGCAGGGGGTGCACGGCGATCAGAGTTACCTTCACGTAATACTGGATTAACCGCACTGCCTTTGATCTTATCGTAGATACTTTTTACTTGTTTCTGCTCATCAGTTTCTGGATCTTCTGGATAATCAGGTAAGTTGTAGCCTTTTTGTTGCAGCTCTTTAATCACGGCCTTAAGTTGTGGGATAGAAGCACTAATATTAGGCAGTTTTATAATATTGGCTTCAGGATTTAATGCCAACTCACCTAATTGAGCCAGCGCATCATCAATGCGTTGATCAGCTGTTAAATAACTGGGGAAATTAGCAATAACGCGCCCCGCCAATGAAATATCACTAAGCTCCACATCAATATCTGCACTGTGTGTAAATGCTTTAATAATAGGCAATAACGATTGCGTTGCTAAAGCAGGTGCTTCATCCGTTTTTGTGTAAATAATTTTTGACGTTGTCATTTAATATCCTAAAGTTCTAATGCGTTCTATTGCTTCCAATAATCGGTTTGGTTCTGCGGTATAAGCAAAGCGAATATGTTGTTCAGCTTGATAGTGACCAAAATCATTGCCGGGTGTAACGGCTACGCCAGCTTGCTGTAGCCAATGTTTTGCTAAAGCCATACTGTCCGGTATTTTATCACTGAATAGCTGTGTGGCTTTAGCATAAATATAAAATGCACCTTGTGGGTTTGCTTTTATTTCAAGCCCTAAATCTTGTAGGGCAGGCAATAATGTATTTCTACGCTGTTCAAATTTTTGGCGTCGCTGCTCCAAAATTGCAAGAGTATCATCATTAAATGCTGATAATGCCGCATATTGCGATATCGTCGGTGCAGCTAAAAATAGATTTTGCGCTAGCCTGTCCATCACTGGCACATATTTTTTTGGTGCCACTAGCCAGCCTAATCGCCAGCCCGTCATGCCAAAGAATTTAGAAAAACTATTAATTACAAAGGTATTTTGATCGACTGATAAAACCGTAGATGCTTTCAGACTATCGTACGTCAAACCATGATAAATCTCATCAACAACCAAATAACCATTCTTTGCCTTCACGGCTGTCGCTAAATCCATTAATTGTTGTTGGGATAATAGTGTGCCCGTTGGATTTGATGGTGATGCCACGAGTGCTAACGCTGTATCGTCATGCCAATGATCGTTTATATGGTCAGCTGTGAGTTGATAGTTACTCGATGCATCCACAGCAATAGACTGCGCCTTACCCTCAACAAACCGAGCAAAGTTTCGGTTACAAGGATAACCGGGATCGGCCAGCATTACTTTGTTATCACGTTCTAACAATGCACCCATTACTAGCATTAATGCACCTGATGCTCCTGGGGTAACCACAATCCGTTCTGGAGATATAGATACGCTATAACGTGTCTGATACCAGTTAGCTATCGCTTCTCGTAGCTCGGGCAAACCTAGTGCGGGCGTATAATGCGTTTTGCCTGATTTGAGTGCCGCAATTCCTGCATTAATAATGGGTTGAGGTGTTTCAAAGTCAGGTTCACCTACTTCTAGGTGTATAATATCTTTGTCTTGCGACTCAAGCTTTCTAGCTTGAGCTAAAATATCCATTACATGAAATGGCGTAATATCCTTCGCACGTTGCGTAATATTAGTCATGCTTATTGCTGAGCATGAAATAACTTTAAATCATCAACCGTTACAAACGAACCTGTAATTTTTTGACCTAGAATGACATTGCAAGCTAATTCTGGCTCACCAAGATGATCTAATACCGATACCGCACCACTAAAATCATCATCTTTAGTGTAATTGTTTAACGTCACTATAGTTGGAATATTAGCGCCGCAAGATGAAAGCACGCCATTGGCAGAATCTTCAAATACCAAACATTCCTCAGCCAGCAAGCCTAACTGCTCTAAGCAATAATCAAAAATATCAGCAGCCGGCTTTTTAGCAGGAACAATGTCACCCGCCGCAATACAATCAAACCAATCAAGTGCTTCAGCGCCCAGTGTATTGGTCACTAATGCAGTTACATTAGCAGGTGTAGTTGTTGTCGCAATAGCCAATCGCAAACCGCGCTCTCTTATCTCATTTATTAATCTAACTACACCTGGTCGTAATGCAATCGCATTTGATTCTAATAATGTCACGTAATGCTTGGTTTTTTCTGCATGTAATGATGCAATAAATTGAGTTAATTCACCATCATATTGAAAGCTCTGATTAAATTCAGACAAGAAATACCGAATACGTTCCTTACCGCCTGTTATAGCAAGCAATTGGCCATATAAAGTTTCATCCCATTGCCAATCTAAACCGGCATCAGAAAATGCATTGTTAAATGCAACACGGTGTCCATCACGCTCTGTTTCGGCTAAAGTGCCATCTACATCAAAAATTACTGCTTTTAATTGTGTCATATCACTCTTTTCTACTGGAAATGGTGTAAAATGATAGCAAATTTTTTGCACACGATGGGAGTTTCTGGTATAAGATGCGCCCTTGATTTTGAAAAACATATTTGAGGTTTACATGGGTTCTACACAGTTTGATGGGAAATTCACACCCTATGAAGAAAAAAAGGGGGAGGATTACATGAACGAAGATCAATACGCACATTTCAGAGCAATTCTTGAATCATGGAAAAGCGAATTAATGGAAGAAGTTGATCGCACAGTTCACCATATGCAAGATGATGCGGCTAACTTTCCCGATCCTAATGATAGGGCATCGCAAGAAGAAGAATTTACCCTCGAGTTACGCACACGTGATCGTGAGCGCAAATTGGTCAAAAAGATAGCGCAATCACTTGAAGATCTCGATAAAGGTGATTATGGTTACTGCGAATCATGTGGTACCAATATTGGTATTCGTCGTCTTGAAGCTAGACCGACTGCTACATTATGTATTGATTGCAAAACATTAGATGAAATTCGTGAAAAGAACCGCGTTTAAATAAACTCAGTTCATTCAGCAATACAAAAAAAGCCCCGACAAGTCGGGGCTTTTTTATGGATAAGTAACAAGCTTTACCATCACTTCCATTTTTACACACCGTCATTCTCGAGTGTTTTAATCGAGAATCTCAACAAATCACATAATTGCGGCTTAAATAGATCCCCGCTTAAAGCTACGGGGATGACGGCGAGCATCAGAAATAATGAGCTAGTTTATAATTCGTCGCCATGTTTTGCTAGGTAATCAGCAACGCCAGCAGCATCTGCTTTCATTCCTTCATCACCTTTGTTCCAACCTGCTGGACACACTTCACCATGCTCTTCATGAAACTGAAGTGCATCAACTAAACGAAGCATTTCATCAACTTCACGACCTAAGGGTAAGTCATTGACGACTTGATGACGCACAATGCCTTCGGGATCAATTAGAAATGAACCACGTAAAGCAATGCTTGCTGGGTGTTTCACACCATATTTCTTCATGATTTTATGATCAGTGTCAGCCACTAATGGGAAATCAATTTGGCCAATACCACCCTTTTCAATAGGTGTATTACGCCATGCTAAATGGGTGAATTGTGAATCGATAGATACACCAATTACCTGAACACCACGTTTTTTGAATTCTGCAACACGGTGATGATGGGCAATAATTTCAGATGGGCAAACAAAAGTAAAATCTAATGGGTAAAAGAATAAAACAACGGTTTGACCTTTATAATCAGACAATGAAAAGTTTTCATTGATTGTATTGTCAGGCATAACTGCTGCTGCGGTGAATTTTGGGGCTTTTTTTGTTACTAAAACGCTCATAATGACTCCTATTAAATTTAATTTTAGTGTTGGACTATGATATGTACAATAGTCGAGTAAAACACTCAGCTATCCTATCAATAACGGTTGATATTGTCTAATTATTTAGCCGTGGCACTAGCTAGAAATTTGCTACGATATTGCGTAGGGCTCTGGCCAAAAAATTGCGAGAATCGTCGACTAAAATGACTTAAATCATTAAAGCCCGTTTGATAACATGCCTCACTTGCTTTGTTTCCTGCCTGGAGTAGTTTTGCGGCATTTTTTAAACGCTGTTGTTGCAAATATTCACTTGGCGAGCAACCCAATTGCTTTTTAAATTCGGTATAAAGTTTACTCCTACTCATACAGGCTAAACGGCACAAAGCATCAATATCCAGCGGCAATATGCTGTATTTCGTTAAGTGATTAATCGCCAGCGTAATACCGCTCGCATCTGGACTATGGCGGCTATAATTTAATAATTGTTCTCTTCCCTGCTCTCTTAATAATCTAATGACAAGTTCAGAAACACCTAAATCGACCATTATTTCTTTATCAGGATGATTATGTGTAAACAGCGATACTAGTTTTTCCAAGAGTTGCTGCGTTGCAGCGGTATGATGTGTATGCACAATATGGGGTTGATATTGCCAGTCATGTTCTAGCGTTCCTAATTGAGTTAGATCGCGCATTTTTTCAGAGACACTTTCTACCCTTTCTTTTGATATTTCAATTGTCAAACAGGTTGTTGGCTGCGCTTCATTTGCCTCAGGAAAATCAATTTCAACATATTCCCCTGGTGACATAACGTATGATTCATGTGGCAGAAAAACCTGATCTTTTTCTAAGCCCTCATGAACAGAATGCATCACCTTTTTACCTGTCACCATGCCACAGAAAAGTAATTGATCCGCAGCAAGACCTACACGTGATACAGTACGATAAGTATCATAAATACTTAATTCAGAATCTGCCCCTTGAAAAGAAACCTTATTTTCAATCAACAAATGTCGCTGTTCGCGTCTTTTATCTAAATTTATTTGCGTATCGTTCATCGGGGTAACCAAGTTAAAAATAAAGCTAATAAACTAATTTTCTGACTATTTTGGACGCTTAGTCAAGTTTTTAGGAATAAAAATCAACCCGTTTGCCACTAGCTGGTTTATGATTCAACTTTATATTTCTAATGTTGGGAACTGATTATGATCTATGCAAATCCAGGTACAGATTCGGCTGTAGTATCGTTCAAAGAGCGTTATGGCAATTATATTGATGGTGATTGGGTAGCGCCCATTAAAGGAGAATATTTTACTAATATTACCCCCGTTACGGGTGAAGGTTTTTGTGAAATTCCCCGTTCAACGGAAGAAGATATCAATTTAGCTCTTGATGCGGCACATGCAGCCAAAGGTGCATGGGGTAAAACATCTGTCACCGAGCGCTCTAATATTTTATTAAAGATTGCTGATCGTATTGAAGAAAACCTTGAAATGTTGGCTGTAGCAGAAACATGGGATAATGGTAAAGCCGTCCGTGAAACATTGGCCGCCGATGTACCTTTATGTGTTGATCATTTCCGCTACTATGCTGGTTGTATGCGTGCTCAAGAAGGCACTATGGGTGAATTGGATGAAACAACAGTTTCGTATCAATTTCATGAGCCTTTAGGTGTTGTTGGACAAATTATCCCTTGGAACTTCCCACTATTAATGGCTGCTTGGAAACTTGCACCAGCATTGGTAACTGGTAACTGTATTGTGCTGAAACCAGCAGAACAAACGCCGGTTTCTATCCTTAAATTAATGGAAGTTATAGGTGATTTATTGCCTCCCGGCGTACTTAATATAGTTAATGGTTATGGTAAAGAAGCAGGACAAGCTCTTGCCACCAGCTCTCGTATTGCCAAGATTGCCTTTACAGGCTCAACCCCCGTTGGTCAGCATATTCTTAAATGTGCTGCTGATAATCTCATTCCTTCCACTGTTGAATTAGGTGGTAAATCACCTAATATCTTCTTTGAAGATATCATGCAACAAGAAGATGACTATATTAGCAAAGCTGCCGAGGGTGCTGTGCTTGCTTTCTTTAATCAAGGTGAAGTGTGTACATGTCCATCCCGTGCACTCATTCAAGAAAGCATTTACGATGAATTTATTGCTATTGTCATCGAACGCTCTAAAAAAATTATTCGCGGCAATCCACTCGACACTGATACACAGGTCGGCGCTCAGGCCTCTAAAGAACAATTTGATAAAATCCTCAGTTATATGGAAATAGGTAAACAAGAAGGTGCTGAGCTGTTAATCGGTGGCAATATTGCTCAAGTAGGTAGCGAATTCAATAGTGGTTATTACATTGAACCCACATTATTAAAAGGCACAAATAATATGCGGATCTTCCAAGAAGAAATTTTTGGCCCTGTTGTTTCTGTCACTACCTTTAAAGATGAAGCTGAAGCACTCGCAATTGCTAATGACTCTGAATTTGGCTTAGGTTCGGGGTTATGGACGCGTGATATGAACCTTGCTTATCGTATGGGTAGGGGCATTGAAGCGGGTCGTGTATGGACCAACTGTTACCACCTATATCCTGCTCATGCCGCATTTGGTGGTTATAAAAAATCAGGCATTGGGCGTGAAACCCATAAAATGATGCTTGATCATTATCAACAAACTAAAAACTTATTGGTGAGTTATAGTACAAGCCCTCTTGGTTTCTTTTAAAATAATTTTAATATCAAAAAAGCCTCCTAATATAGTTTTTGGGAGGCTTTTCTGTCTATAATTGCAAATAATAAGCCATCCAATATGTAAGGTACAACATCATGTCTGAAGAAAATATCCAGTCAACATTACATGAAACCCGCCACTTTCCACCTAGTGAAGAATTTCTTAAAACATCAGCTCTAAATCCTGCAAAACTAAATAAACTCTATGCAAAAGCAGATCATAATAATGAGGCTTTCTGGGCTGATCAGGCACGTAATGAAATTGACTGGCAAGTCCCTTTTGAAACTACATTAGATTCATCTAATGCGCCGTTCTTCCGATGGTTTCCCGATGGCAAACTCAACGTTTCTTATAATTGTCTCGACCGCCAACTAAAAAAACACGCGGATAAAACTGCTATTATTTTTGAAGGTGATGCGGGCGATGCTCAACAAATAACATATCGTGAATTGCATACCCGTGTTTGTGTCTTTGCTAACGCATTAAAAGCACAAAATATCAGCAAAGGTGATCGTGTCATTATTTATATGCCAATGATTGCTGAAGCCGTGATTGCAATGCAAGCTTGTGCTCGCATAGGCGCTATTCATTCTGTTGTTTTTGGTGGGTTTTCAGCATCATCCTTAAAAGACCGCATTGAAGATACTCAGGCTAAAATGGTAATTACTGCGGATGGTGGTCATCGTGGCGGCAGAATTATTGAACTTAAATCAACAACAGATTCTGCTCTAGAAACAGGCTGTAGCAGTATAGAAAATGTTATAGTCTTCAAGCGAACAGGCCATGATGTTGCTATGCAATCGGGTCGTGATATTTGGTGGGCTGATGCTGAACAAGATCAGTCTGCCGAGTGCGAACCTGAGTGGATGAACGCAACAGATCCTTTGTTTTTACTGTATACCTCTGGCTCAACGGGCAAACCAAAAGGCATCCAGCATTCTAGCGGTGGATATTTATTAAATGCCATCACGACCATGCGTTGGGTATTTGATATTCAAGATTCTGATGTGTTTTGGTGTACTGCAGATGTCGGCTGGATCACAGGGCATACTTATGTAGCTTATGGCCCACTAGCTACGGGTGCAACCATTGTTATCTTTGAAGGTGTGCCAACTTACCCTGATGCTGGGCGTTTTTGGGATATGTGTCAACACCATGCTGTCACCATATTTTATACGGCACCCACAGCAATTCGCGCCCTAATAAAACAAGGCGACGATATTCCTAACAGTTACGATCTATCAAAATTGCGCCTTCTCGGTACCGTTGGTGAGCCTATTAATCCTGAAGCTTGGATGTGGTATCACAATGTTATAGGCAAGCAACGCTGTCCTATTGTTGACACTTGGTGGCAAACTGAAACTGGGGCACATATGATTGCACCTGTTCCTTCTGTCACAACAACTAAGCCAGGTTCGTGTACACATGCCCTACCCGGTATTGATGCCGCTGTGGTCAATGAAAAAGGTGAAGAAATAACTACTGCCAATGAAGGGGGATATTTAGTAATACGTAAGCCTTGGCCTTCAATGATTCAAACCGTTTGGGGTGATGACCAGCGCTATAAAGATACTTATTGGCCTATGTTTAATGGCAAATATTATCTTGCTGGCGACAGTGCCCGCCGTGATGAAGATGGTTTCTTTTGGATCATGGGTCGCATTGATGATGTGCTCAATGTATCAGGACATCGTCTAGGCACAATGGAAATTGAATCTGCATTAGTCGCTAATCCCTTAGTAGCAGAAGCCGCGGTAGTAGGTAAACCACATGATATTAAGGGTGAGTCTGTCTTTGCCTATGTTGTATTAAAGGGAGAAAGACCAGAAGGTGGCATTAATGATCAGCTTACGCAGACATTACGTGCATGGGTAGGAGAACAAATTGGTGCCATCGCCAAACCTGATGAAATTCGGTATTCCGATAATCTTCCTAAAACACGTTCAGGCAAAATTATGCGCCGTTTATTGCGTACCATTGCAAAAGGTGAAGAAATCACCTCTGATACGTCAACACTAGAAAATGAATCTATCTTACCGCAACTACAAGGTAAAGCATAAATCAAGGTCATTCCCGCTTGTTTTAAGCGGGGATCCATAAATAGCATCATAAATTAAATTGCTCCTGCATTTCTTGCATACACACCATCCATGGCGATAAAAGATCTCGGGAATGAACAAAAAGGTTCAATGGCAAAACAAGAAAAACAATCTAATGATAAAAGCCAACGACTAGATAAATGGCTCTGGGCTGCTCGTTTTTATAAAACGCGTAGTCTTGCTGTTGAAGCGATTAATGGGGGCAAGGTGCACCTCAATAAAAACCGCGTTAAACCCAGCCGCACTATTAAGCCTGATGATGTATTAACCATATCTAAACCACCCTATGAACATGTCATCACTATTTTAGGACTGAATAAACAACGTCGCCCAGCCATAGAGGCTCAGCAACTTTATATTGAATCTGAAGAAAGCATTGCTAAACGCAGACTATTGCATGAACAAATGAAAAATCAACCTTTAGGTTTCAGACATGACAAAGGCCGTCCAAATAAGCGAGACCGTCGTCATATTATAAAATTTACCCGTAAACAGTAAATTTTATTGCCAAGCAATTATTATCATCCTAGAACAGCATAAAAAGGTGTTTAATAGGGACTAATCTTCTCAAACTTTAAATTGTCATAATGTGACGTATTTTGCGCGTTTTTCGGAAAAGTGTGTGGTG
>CAYSGK010000052.1:0-11014 GCA_964430395.1 uncultured Methylophaga sp. | reverse complement strand
AAGTCTCTTAGGCGTTTAATATCCATGGTTACTTCACGTCGCAAATCACCTTCTACAGTAAATTTTGCAACTTCAGTACGAAGTGCCTCCACTTCATTTTCTGTCAGATCTCTGATTTTTGCATCTTGTGCTACACCCGCTGCTGCACATATTTTCTGCGCACGAGTAAGACCGATTCCATAAATCGAAGTTAGAGCTATTACCGTGTGTTTTTGCACCGGTACATTTATTCCAGCAATACGAGCCATTGAGCTACCTTAAATCCTTCATAAGTGAACAGAGAATTTTAACATAATTATCCCCTATTCATCAATAGTTAATTTATTAACGCCTATAGAAATTCTACCCATTTCCAATATAGTTATACTGCAGTTAAATAGCCAGTATAAAAATTATGATATGTCAGATATTCTATTTAACCTTGACGCTGTTTATGGCGTGCTTCTTTACAGATAACACGAACAACACCTTTACGTTTTACGATTTTACAATTACGGCAAATTTTCTTAACCGACGCTTGAACTTTCATCGAATTTCTCCACAAAGCCTACTAATTATGGTTTTAGTTTAAAAAACCGGACATGCCTTTATTTTTCTTATTTGATTTTTTCATCAAACCTTCATACTGTTGCGACATCATATGCGATTGAATTTGCGATACAAAGTCCATTACAACAACAACAATAATCAGCAAGGATGTACCACCAAAGTAAAATGGCACACTCCAATAAAGTATTAAAAATTCTGGCAACAAACATACGGCTGTAATATAAATTGCTCCAGCCAATGTCAGTCTACCCATAACGCTATCAATATAGCGTGTTGTTTGCTCCCCTGGACGTATCCCGGGAATAAACGCACCAGATTTTTGTAAGTTCTCAGCTGTTTCTTTTGGATTAAATACTAATGCCGTATAAAAGAAACAAAAGAATACGATTGCACAGGCATATGCCATAACATACATCGGCTGGCCTGGTGACATCAATGTAGATATATTTTGCAACCAGCCCATTCCTTCCGAAGCACCAAACCAGCCCGCTATCGTAGAGGGGAACAGAATAATACTTGATGCAAAAATAGGAGGTATAACTCCCGCCATATTTAATTTAAGTGGGAGGTGTGTTACTTGACCTGCCATCATCTTGCGACCCTGCTGTCTTTTAGCGTAGTGAACAGGGATCCGTCTTTGTGCTCGCTCAACCCAAACTACAAACGCCGTTACAGCAATAGCTAAGAATAGTATTGCGATCACTAAGAAAGGATGTAACTGTCCTGTTCTTGCTAACTCTAGCGTACCGCCTATCGCTCTAGGTAAACCTGCAACAATGCCAGCAAAGATAATTAATGAAATCCCGTTACCAATGCCTCGCTCTGTAATTTGTTCTCCTAGCCACATTAGGAACATTGTCCCCGTGACCAGTGTAATAACGGCTGTAACTCTAAATAACATACCCGGATCAACAACAACGCCTGTTCCACCTGCGCTTTGACCTTCAAGTGCAATCGCGATGCCTAACGCTTGGAACGTTGCCAAAACGAGTGTTCCATAACGAGTATATTGGGTTATTTTACGCTGTCCGGCCGCACCTTCTTTTTTCATTTGGGCCAGTTTAGGATGTACTACCGTTAATAACTGCATAATAATTGATGCAGAAATATAGGGCATTATTCCAAGTGCAAATACAGATAAGCGTTTTAAGCCTCCACCTGAGAACATATTAAACATGTCCAAGATGGTACCTTTTTGAGCCTCGAACATACTTGCAAGTGCTGCAGGGTCAATTCCTGGCACAGGTATAAATGTTCCTACCCTATAGACAAGTAATGCTCCAAGCACGAAAAGCAATCGACTTTTCAGTTCTGCATACTTTCCGCCACCCAAGGCATTTTGCTTATTCTCTGCCACAGTTTACTCTTCTACCTTGCCGCCAGCAGCTTCAATCGCTTTTTGAGCACCTGCTGTTACAGCTAGCCCTTTGACTGTCACTTTCTTGTCGATATCACCTGAAGCAATCACTTTTGCACGAAGCGCACTTACTGATACTACACCAGCCGTTTTAAGTGCCAATAAATCTACAACACCTTCAATATTCGCTATGGTGTCTAGGCGCACTTCAACAGAAGTTGCTGCTTGACGAGATCTAAAACCGACCTTAGGCAGACGACGCTGTAAAGGTTGTTGCCCACCCTCAAACCCACGCTTACTAAATCCACCAGAACGTGACTTTTGACCTTTGTGACCTCGGCCACATGTTTTACCTAAACCTGAACCGATACCACGGCCAACACGTTTAGCAACTTTTTTTGAACCTTCAGCAGGTGCGATAGTATTTAAATCCATCTTTATGCTTCCTCAACCTTTAATAAATATGAAACATGATTGATCATGCCCCTATTCTCAGGTGTATCAATAACAACTGCGCTGCTACCAGTCTTTCTAAGACCTAAGCCTGCAACACATGCTTTGTGTTTAGCTAAGCGACCAATGGTGCTTTTTATTAGAGTAACTTTTAATTTAGCTTGTGCCATTTTATTTATTCCGTGATCTCAGCAACTGTTTTGCCACGTTTAGCAGCAATTGCTTCTGGGTTATGCATCTCAGTTAAACCTTTAATCGTAGCGCGAACTACATTTAATGGATTCGTTGAACCGATTGTTTTTGCAAGTACATTATGTACGCCTACCACATCAAATACAGCACGCATCGCACCACCGGCAATAACCCCTGTACCTTCAGATGCTGGCTGCATGAATACTTTAGCAGCACCAAATCGTGCTGTTAGAGGATGTTGCAAAGTGTGGCCATCTAAAACAACTGTTTGCATGTTTTTTCTTGCTTCATCCATTGCTTTTTGAATAGCGACAGGTACTTCACGCGCTTTACCTTGACCAAAACCAACGCGGCCTTCGCCGTCGCCAACTACTGTCAATGCAGAGAAACCAAATACGCGACCGCCTTTTACTACTTTAGCAACACGACGGATGCCGACTAATTTTTCAATCAAGCCATCAGATGGTGCTTGTTGTCTTTGATCATTTTGTGCCATGTGATAATACCTTTAAATTAGAACTGCAAGCCGTTTTCACGTGCAGCATCAGCCAACGCTTTAACTCGACCATGAAATGGAAAACCAGAGCGGTCAAAAGAAACTGTTTCAACACCTTCTTTAACTGAGCGTAAAGCAACCGCCTTACCCACTGCTTCAGCAGCAGATATATTACCTGTTCCTTTTAATGCTTTTTTAACATCCGCGTCTAATGTTGATGCGCTAGCAATCACTTTAGAACTATCATGCGCAAGTACTTGTGCATAGATATGTCGCGGTGTTTTATGAACTGTTAAGCGGTATACTCTAAGCTCTTTTAATTTAGCGCGTGTTCTTGCAGCTCTGCGTAATCGTGAATTTTTCTTATTCATTATATCGGCCTACTTATTTCTTCTTAGCGTCTTTACGAGCAACATACTCATCAGTATAACGAACACCTTTACCTTTGTACGGTTCTGGTGGACGGTATGCACGAATGTCTGCTGCAACTTGACCTACTATTTGTTTATCAGCACCTGATACAACAATTTCGGTTTGGCTTGGCGTTTCAATTTTAATACCTTCTGGTACTTCATATTGAACAGGATGAGAAAAACCAAGCGTTAAATCCAATTTACTACCTTGCGCTTTTGCCCTGTAACCTACACCTACTAGAGTAAGTTTTTTCTCAAAACCTTGTGATACGCCGATCACCATATTATTAAGCAATGCACGCGTTGTTCCCGCTTGCGCTACTGCTTGTTTCGATTTAATGCGTGCAACTGTTGTCAAAGTACCACCTTGTTGCTCAACATTTACATCGGCATGAAGCACTCGGCTCAATGAGCCTTTGCTACCTTTAATAGAAACTTCTGAACCGTTCAGAGAGATTTCTACGCCAGCAGGTATTTCTACGGGGGCGTTTGCTATACGTGACATCTTTATCTCTCCTTAACTAACTGAACAAAGGACTTCACCGCCCTGGCCCAATTCTCTCGCTTTACGATCTGTCATTACACCTTTCGATGTTGATACGATAGCGATACCTAGTCCACCAATTACTTTTGGCAAATCATTAGCTGCTTTATAAACACGCAAACCAGGTCGGCTAACACGGTCTATAGATGAAATAACAGCTTTACCTTCAAAATATTTTAATGCAATAGACAATACTGGTTTACCTTCTACTTCTGTAGAATTAAAACCTAAAATGTAACCTTCATCTTTTAATACTGATGCAATATTTTGCTTCAATTTTGATGCTGGCATATTCACTTCAGTCTTATTTGCTTGTTGTGCGTTGCGAATGCGCGTTAGCATATCAGCAACTGGATCAGTCATACTCATTTTATCTTAGCTCCACTTAATATATAGGTTAGCAATTACCAACTAGCCATTACCAAACCAGGGATATCACCTTTCATCGCATGTTCACGCAACTTGTTGCGAGACAATCCAAACTTACGATAGTAGCCATGTGGGCGACCTGTGATTTCACAGCGATTTCTCATGCGAACAGCACTCGAATTACGAGGTAAAGCATGGAATTTTTTAGCAGCAGCTTGACGTTCATCAAAACTCAATGACATGTCAACAATTTGCTTCTTAAGTTCCGCACGCTTTGCAGCATATTTTTTTACTAATTTAGCTCTTTTAATCTCGCGATTAACCATGCTTCGTTTAGCCATAACTTATTCCATCCAACCTATAGTTTTCTAAAAGGAAATTTGAAAGCTGCAAGTAATGCACGAGACTCTTCAGCTGTTTTTGCTGTCGTGTTAATCGTGATATCCATACCGCGTAACTTATCAATTTTATCGTATTCAATTTCTGGGAAGATAATTTGTTCTTTAACGCCCATACTGTAATTGCCTTGCCCGTCGAATGATTTTGGATTCATTCCTCGGAAATCTCGAATTCTAGGGATCGCAATTGTCACTAATCGGTCAAAAAAGTCATACATGCGCTCACTGCGTAATGTGACTTTACAGCCTACAGGCCAGTCCTCACGTAACTTAAAGCCTGCTATGGACTTCTTAGCTTTAGTAACAACCACTTTCTGACCGGAAATTTTTTCCATGTCAGCAACTGCGTGCTCTAAAACCTTCTTATCTGTCAATGCTTCACCGACACCCATATTCAAGGTGATCTTAGTGATCCTTGGCACTTCCATAATTGACTTATAGCCAAACTGTTCAGTTAACTGTTTAACTACAGTATCACGATAAAAATCTTTTAATCTACTCACTGTCTATACCTATCTATTTAGCGTTAAGCGCCAACAACTTCGCCGTTTGATTTAAACACACGAACTTTGCGGCCATCATCTAAAATCTTAAACCCTACTTTTTCACCTTTGCCAGTTGCTGGATTCAGCAATGCTAGGTTAGAACCTTGAATAGGCATTTCTTTCTCAACTATGCCACCCGTAGTTCCCATCGCAGGGTTTGGTTTAGTATGTTTCTTCACAAGATTGATACCTTGCACTAAAAACTTACCATCATTTCCACGATTAAGGATTTCACCTTGTTTTCCACGATCTTTGCCTGTTAATACAACAACTTGATCGCCTTTAATTAATCTTTCCATTTCAGCACTCCTAAACTTATAGCACTTCAGGCGCTAATGAAATAATCTTCATAAACTTCTCACCACGAAGCTCACGTGTAACTGGGCCAAAGATACGCGTACCAATTGGCTGTAATGCTGCGTTCAAAAGAACAGCTGCATTAGCATCAAAACGAATCAAACTGCCATCAGCACGACGAACACCTTTACGTGTTCTAACGATCACAGCGTTATGCACCTCACCCTTTTTTACTTTTCCGCGTGGTACAGCTTCTTTGATAGTCACTTTAATCACATCACCAATACCAGCATAACGACGGTGTGAGCCGCCTAATACTTTAATACATTCTATACGTCGTGCACCGCTATTATCTGCGGCATCTAGACTGCTTTGCATTTGAATCATGGTCTAAACTCCAATATAACGGTTAATTACTTAGCTTTGTCGATAATTTCGACAAGCTTCCAACATTTTGTTTTTGACAACGGACGTGTTGAAGTAACTGTAACCATATCGCCCACATTGCATACATTTTCTTCATCATGAACGTGTAGCTTAGTAGAACGCTTTACATATTTCTTATAGATAGGATGGGCTACTTTACGCTCAACCATAATAGTGATTGATTTATCCATCTTATCGCTTACAACACGACCAGTTACTAAACGTATACTGTTTTCCTGTTCACTCATCTTCGCGCCCTATTTCTGTTCGTTCAGTACAGTTTTAATACGAGCAATATCTCTACGAACACGTCTTATTTCACTTGGACGTGCTAGTTGACCTGTCGCATTTTGCATACGCAAATTAAACTGTTCTTTATGAAGAGCATCAAGCTCTTTCGCTATATCTTCAGCAGATTTTTCTCTAATCTCACTCGCATTCATTACAGTATCGCCCGCTTAACAAAAGTTGTTTTAACCGGAAGTTTTGCAGCGGCAAGACGAAACGCTTCACGCGCAATCTCCTCACTTACACCTTCCATTTCATAGAGCATGCGGCCAGGTTGTACATTTGCAACCCAGTATTCCACATTACCCTTACCCTTACCTTGACGAACCTCTAGTGGTTTACTAGTAATTGGTTTATCAGGAAAAACACGGATCCAGATTTTACCACCACGTTTTATATAACGTGTCATTGCACGACGTGCTGCCTCAATTTGACGAGCAGTAATACGTCCTCGATCTAGCGATTTCAACCCAAACTCACCGAAGCTTACTTTTGCACCACGTTGAGCCAATCCTCGATTGCGCAGTTTCATCTGCTTTCTAAATTTTGTTCTCTTTGGCTGTAACATTGGTTATAACCTTACTTTTCAACTGTAGGTAAAATCGGTGCGCTATTTGCGTCAAAGATTTCGCCTTTAAAAATCCAAACCTTAACACCAATGATGCCGTAGGTTGTGTTTGCTTCTGCTGTGCCATAATCAATATCAGCACGCAACGTGTGTAAAGGTACACGACCTTCACGATACCATTCTGTACGTGCGATTTCTGCACCATTCAAACGACCACCAACATTGATTCGAATGCCTTCAGCACCCAAACGCATAGTGTTTGTAACAGCACGTTTCATTGCACGACGGAACATAATGCGGCGTTCTAACTGCGACGCAACACTTTCAGCAACGAGTGTTGCATCTAATTCTGGTTTACGAATTTCTTCTACACCAACAGTAACAGGAATACCCATCATCTCTGACACTGCTTTACGCAATTTATCGATGTCTTCGCCTTTTTTACCAATTACAATCCCAGGACGTGCCGTATGAATTGTGATTTTGGCATTCTTAGCAGGGCGGTCAATTTGAATTTGACTAACCGATGCATGTGAAAGCTTGTCTTTAAGATATGCGCGCACTTTAATATCAGTGTTAAGCATATCTGAATAATCTGCAGAATCAGCATACCAGATTGAATTCCAATCCTTAATTATACCAAGTCTAAAGCCAGTTGGGTGAACCTTTTGTCCCATAAGTATTCTCTCTTACTTTTCGTCAACAACCACAGTAATGTGGCTTGTACGTTTAAGGATTCTGTTACCACGACCTTTTGCACGTGGTGACATACGTTTCATAGTAGAAGCATCATCAACCATAACTACTGATACGAATAACTCATCGATATCAGCACCATCGTTGTGCTCTGCATTCGCTATTGCTGAATTTAAAACATCTTTCATTAAGCCAGCCGCTTTTTTAGGGCTGAACGTTAATAAATTAATTGCTTTCTCAACCGGCAAGCCTCTAATTTGATCTGCAACCAATCTTACTTTTTGCGCAGAGATTCTTGCATAGCTGTATTTTGCTGTAGTAGCCATAATTTAACCTTATCTCGCTTTCTTATCGGCGATATGGCCACGGAATGTACGAGTTGGAGAAAACTCACCCAACTTATGTCCGACCATATCTTCTGTTATAAACACTGGCATATGTTGTCTGCCATTATGAACAGCTATTGTTAAGCCAATCATTTCTGGTGAAATCATTGAACGTCGTGACCATGTTTTGATCGGACGTTTATTGTCTGTTTCAATCGCTTCTAAAACCTTCTTTTCAAGGTGCTGGTCTATAAAAGGACCTTTTTTAATCGAACGCGGCATGTCTATTCCTACCTATTTCTTATTACGACGACGTACAATCATATTATCTGTACGTTTATTTTTGCGAGTTTTATAGCCTTTTGTTGGCATACCCCAAGGTGAAACTGGATGACGACCACCTGATGTGCGACCTTCACCACCACCATGTGGATGATCAACCGGATTCATAACAACACCACGAACCGTTGGTCGAACACCGCGCCAGCGTGTTGCACCCGCTTTACCTAATGAACGAAGTGCATGCTCACCGTTACCTACTTCACCTAAAACAGCTTTGCAATCAAGTGAAACTTTGCGCATTTCACCACTACGTAAACGTAGCGTTGCATAACCATTCTCACGCGCAACATATTGAGCACTACCACCGGCGCTACGTGCAATTTGTGCACCTTTACCAGGCTTCATTTCGATACAATGAATCGTGCTACCTAAAGGGATAGATGACAATTTCATGCAGTTACCTGCTCGAATTGCTGCATTATCACCTGATTCCAAGCGATCACCTGCTACTACTCCTTTAGGTGCGATAATGTATGTTTTTTCACCGTCGGCATAACTCAATAGAGCAATATGCGCTGTACGATTTGGATCATATTCAATACGTTCAACAACCGCTGGAATACCATCTTTGTTGCGTTTGAAATCAATCATACGATAACGTTGCTTATGACCACCACCACGATGTCTTACTGTGATTCGGCCTGCATTATTTCGTCCACCAGATTTAGACTTTTTCTCAACTAAAGGAGCATATGGTGCACCTTTGTAAAGATCTGCTGTTTTAACTGAAACAACAAATCTACGTCCTGCTGATGTAGGTTTAGCTTTTATTAGCGCCATTCCTGTTTCCTCACCCGTATTCTATTTATTTATTCGCCAAGGAAGTTGAGATCTGCACCATCAACTAAAGTTACATAAGCTTTTTTCCAATCGCTACGTTTGCCCATAATGCGACCCGTACGTTTGGCTTTGCCTTTAACATTTAGCGTGCTTACAGATTCAACCTTTACGTCAAACAGTTGCTCTACAGCTTGTTTGATTTCAGATTTATTGGCATCTGGTAAAACTTTAAGGACAACTTGATTGTTACTTTCTGCAACTCGCGATGCTTTTTCTGCAACAACAGGGCCTAAAATTACTTTTGTTATACGTTCTAAATTCATACTAACGACTCCTCTAACTTACGAACAGAGTCTTCACTCATCACTACCTTATCAAAGCGTAACAATGCAACTGGGTTAACATGTGCAACATCCGTTGCCGCAATGTCATATAAGTTACGTGATGCTAAATCTAAATTGCCTGCAGCATTTTCAGAGACGATAAGTGCATTAGTAATGCCTAATGCTTTAGTCTTAGCTAGTAAGTCTTTTGTTTTCGGTGTAGCCAAGTCAACTTTATCTACGATGACCAATGCATCTTTACGACGCAATTCAGATAAAATTACACATAACGCGCTACGGTATACTTTACGATTCACCTTTTGACTATAGTCGCGAGGCTTGGCAGCAAATGTAGTACCACCGCTACGCCATAATGGACTTCTGATTGTTCCTGCACGAGCACGACCACTGCCTTTTTGCGCAAATGGCTTGCGACCACCACCACGTACTTCAGAGCGTGTTTTTTGTGCATGAGTTCCGCTACGCGCACCAGCCAAAAAGGCTGTCACAACTTGATGAACCATAGATTCATTGTATTCACGATCGAAAACAGCATCGGAAACTTTTATTTTTCCGGCTTTCTTCCCATCGAACGATTGTAATTGAAGATCCACAATATTCCCCTAAGAATCTTAAGCTTTAACTGCTGGAGAGATGATTACGCTACCGCCTTTTGCTCCAGGCACTGAGCCTTTCACAAGAAGCAAATTGCGCTCTTCATCAACGCGTACTACAGATAAGTTCTGCAATGTGCGTTGAACGTCACCCATGTGACCAGCCATTTTCTTTTCTTTAAAAACACGACCCGGTGTTTGACACATACCAATAGAACCAGCTGATCTATGTGAGATAGAGTTACCATGCGTTGCATCACCACCACGGAAACCGTAGCGTTTCATTGCACCCGCAAAGCCTTTACCTTTTGTAACACCAGTAACATCAATTGCTTGACCATCTTCAAAGATTGTTACTTTAATTTCACTGCCAACTTCTAAATCAGTTTCATCAACTCTGAATTCATGCACCTTATTGCCCGCAGCAGATTCTGCTTTAGCAAAGTGTCCAGCCTGAGGCTTAGTAACACGCGATGCTTTTTTTGATCCAACAGTCACTTGCACTGCGTTATAGCCATCAGTATCAACAGTCTTTAACTGACTAACACGATTTGGTTCGATTTCTATTACCGTTACAGGTGTAGATACGCCATCTTCAGAGAAGACACGTGTCATTCCACGTTTACGGCCGACAAGTCCAATAGTCATTGAGCTAGCCCCTTTAGTTCAACTTGATCTGGACATCTACGCCTGCGGCGAGATCCAGCTTCATTAATGCGTCTACTGTTTTATCAGTAGGCTCAACAATATCCATAAGACGCTTATGAGTACGGATCTCGTACTGGTCACGTGCATCTTTATTGACATGAGGAGAAATCAAGAGAGTAAAACGTTCTTTTTTTGTCGGCAATGGAATAGGTCCATTGATTCGAGCACCAGTACGTTTCGCTGTTTCCACGATTTCTTTTGCAGATTGATCAATCAAACGATGATCGAATGATTTTAATCTGATTCTAATAGTTTGGTTTGTTGCCATTTTCTAATTACTCAGTAATTTTACTAACAACGCCCGCACCAACAGTACGGCCGCCTTCACGA